>JASEIE010000121.1 GCA_030024065.1 Thermodesulfobacteriota bacterium | reverse complement strand
GGCTTCGGTGGATCCCAAAAATAGAGTGATACAGTCATGGATTCTTGGAATGACGAGGAGATGTTTACGGGAATGGAGGCCCACAATCCCATTGCTGCAAAGGCCATAACCTATTATAATGCCTTTGTAATCCTTTTCTTCGGCCTGATCAATTTCTGTCTGAAGGGCCTTGGCCATATTTTCCGGAGTGCGGTGTAAACCGTAATCAAAATATTTGAATTCGACTTTACCATTTCCAAATTGGCGAACCTCCCTTTCCATTACGGCACAGGCAAGCACCAACCATCGAAAGGACTTTTTAAGAGGCCGTCTGTTCATATAGCTATTTAACTTAATGGATGTCCAGAGGTATTGTCAAACGGATAACAGAAGGATATTACCAAAAAGGCAAGATTCAACAAGAAGTAAACCCCGATTAGAAATTCCAGTCGTTCCGACTCGAAACCGAGCTGGGCATTATTTTTAGGGGCAAATGGCCTAAAGATAATAGGGGACCGTAGCGCGGGCCTTTAGGCCTGCTTATAGCAGGGCTGAAGCCTTGCGTTACAAAATGCAAACTATTACTGCCTCGAATTTCTCCAGGCCTACCGAGAGAAGAAGATTCTAATATAAATTTTTCTCACCCATTTTCAGAAAGACCCATAATTCCCTTGACAAAGAAAAATAGCTTTAGTAATATTACGCAAAATTGGATAACAATGTTCTATATGTAGAACGTTTTTCCGCAGAGTTGGATTTATTGAAATGGCATCGGGTTCATACAAAGAGAAGACAAATGCCCTGATCTTCCGACCAGTACATTTGTAGAACTTAAAAAAGAATCCTGGACCCTTTGATTACCTTATCACTTTTTAACAGATTTCTTTGTCCATCTTGAGCAACCGATCCTTACATCCCCGACCTTCCGGTTAGGGTACTATAGACATATTATAAAGAATGGACTTTTTTCTTGTTTTATATTAAAAAAGTTCAAATGAAAGGTGGAATAAACATATAATTTAAAACCCAAAGAAAGGAGGTATTACAAATGAGACAGAAGAGATTATTCATGGTAGTTCTGGCGGTGGTTCTTTGCGTGGGGTTCATGGTATCTGTCTTCCCTTCTGGAAAGGCCCATGCACAGGTGGTAAGGTTAAAAGTAGCTACTTACTTTCCTGCCCCAGCTAGCCAATCCACAGTATTAGAAGAATTTTGTCGGGAATTAGAAAGACGAACCGGTGGTCGGGTAAAGGTTGATTTCTATGCTGGCGGTTCACTGCTTTCACCAGTGGCGACATTCGATGGGATAGTGAGCGGGATCGCTGATATAGGTTACTCCCATGTTTATTACACCTCAGGTCGCATGCCGGTTACCGAAGCAGTCGGTTTGCCTCTCGCCTATCCCAGTGCATGGGTAAGCGGTCAAGTCATCAATGATTTCTACGATCAATTTAAGCCCAAGGAATTTGAAAAGGTTAGAGTGCTCTGGATGAACACTTCCCCCCCGAGCGCAATCGCCACAGCCAAGAAGCCAGTGCGCAAACTGGAAGACCTCAAGGGGCTGACCATAAGAGCGCCCGGGATGGCCGGTGTTGTTATTAAGGCGCTGGGTGGAACACCGGCTCCTACGCCGATGCCGGAAGTTTATGATGCGATCTCGAAAGGCGTACTTGATGGAGAGGCTTCAAACTTTGAAACACTCAGAACGTTCCGGTTTGCGGAAGTTGTAAAATATTCGACGTCAGTCTGGCAAATCACCAACCCCTTTCCCTTTTATTTGGCGATGAACAAGGACAGCTACGCGAAGTTGCCGGCAGATATTAAAGTCATCTTTGACAACCTTGTTGGGGAATACAAGGAACAATATATCTTGATGTGGAATGCCGTGGATTTCGTCGGCAAAGAGTATGGTAGGGAGAAGGGTGTAGAATTTATTGAACTGCCCCCGGATGAGGTGCCAAAGTGGAAGGCAGCAGCCGAACCGGTAATAGATGGTTATATAAAAACTATGGTGGGCAAAGGGCATTCAGAGGCAGAGGTGAAAGGCTGGATCAAATTCCTGAGGGATCGAATTGATCACTGGACGAAAAAGCAGATTGCATATCGCATCTATTCACCAGCCGGGCCTCCGGAGGTTAAACCGAGGCCCTGAAAAAATGGACAGGCTGACCCCCTGAAGGAGACCCCTAACAGTTGAGAAGAATAAGACTCCCAATATGGGGGAATAAGCTTGACGGACTTGGACTGTTTATCAATCAATATTGCCGCCCGAGGGTGGGTGCGGGGGGGTTTCCCCCGTACCCACCGCAGATGGTAAGGAAAACACCGTGTTAGACAAATTTGAAAAGTTCAATCGCCGGTTATGTAGCTTATTTGAGGGAATAGGGCTTGCCGGGCTGCTGGTGATAATGGCTATCACCTGTATCGATGTGGTGGGGGCTAAGGTCTTTCTTTGGCCTCTCTTTGGCGCTATTGACATCGTCATGCTTTCCCAGATAGTGGCAATTGCCTTTGCTGCTGGCATGTTGCTGATTCTCCGCCGGCATATCCAGGTAGAATTTTTTATTGCTCGGCTGCCAAGGCGTGCCCAGGCAGTTATCAAAAGCTTTGTTCTTCTTCTTGGAATAGGACTCTTCAGTTTGATTATTTGGCGACTTTGTGTGCTCGGTTACTCCTTTCAAACCTCGGGCGAGTATAGTGCAACTGCCAGCATACCCTTTTATCCTTTTGCTTATAGTATTTCCCTTGCCAGTGTTCCCGTCTGGTTGGTTTTGTTACTGGAGTTTCTTAAATCGCTGAAGAGGATAGTGCAGAAATGAGCCCAGTTGCCGCAGGCATCGTCGGTATCGGCCTTCTCGTCTCACTCTTTCTGCTCAGAATGCCGATTGCCTTCGCCATGGCCTTGGTTGGATTTGTTGGTTTTGCTTATTTAACTACCCTAAAAGCGGCGCTTAATCTTCTTAGCCGCGATATCTTTGACACTTTTTCCTCTTATCCGTTAAGCGTTATCCCCATGTTCATTCTTATGGGAACCTTCGCCTTTGCTTCGGGAATTAGCCGAAGGCTCTACAAGACGACCTATGCCTGGGTAGGGCACCTCCGGGGCGGCCTGACCATAGCCACCGTCTTTGCCTGTGCCGGCTTTGGCGCTATCTGTGGGTCAAGCACGGCAACGGCAGCGACCATGGGCCAGATAGCGCTTCCGGAGATGAAGAAATATAAGTACGATGACACACTCGCCACCGGTACTGTCGCTGCTGCCGGCACTCTTGGCATCCTTATCCCACCGAGCACTGTCCTTATTGTCTATGGGATAATGACGGAGGAATCCATAGGCAAGCTTTTCGTAGCCGGGATATTGCCTGGGATACTCCTGAGCATCTTTTTTGCAGCAACAGTGGCTATTCTTTGCTGGCGCAAACCCTCCATCGGTCCCCCTGGCCCCCCAACCAGTTGGAAAGAGAAGCTTATATCAACAACAGGAATTATTGAGACTTTGATTCTTTTCGTTATGGCCATTGGAGGCTTATTTCTCGGCTGGTTCGGTCCCACTCAGGCTGGAGCAATCGGGGCCGGCGGCACCTTGCTCATCGGCTTGGCCCGGCGACAGCTAACCTGGCGGTCATTTTTTGAAGCCGGCAAAGAAGGCTTGCGAACATCTTGTATGGTTTTATTCATTATCACCGGGGCTATCATCTTTGGTAAGTTCATGGCGGTATCGAGGATACCCTTCGCGCTGGCTGATTGGCTCGGGGGACTTCCCATACCCCCGATGGCTGTCATGGGGATCATTATCTTCATATACTTTATAGGCGGCTTCTTTATGGATTCCATGGCTCTCATCGTGCTTACCATCCCCATCTTTTTCCCGCTCGTTAAGAAGCTCGGCTTTGATCTCATCTGGTTTGGGGTCATCATTGTGCTCTTAGCCGAGATGGGGGTGATCACGCCGCCGGTAGGGGTCAATGTATTTGTCATTAAGGGAATATCTCCTGATGTGCCGCTTGAGAAAATCTTTAGGGGAATATTCCCCTTCCTTGCGGCATTGATTATTGTAACGATTATATTAGTGATTTTCCCACAGATTGCTACTTTTTTACCGGGCCTTATCACCTATTAGGACAGGATGAGCCAGCGTTATCCCCGGCAAGCAAAAATAGAATTTAAACTGACAATCACTGACCTGCGCAGATGAGGGGGCAAGATGAAAGAGATAAAAAGTTTGTTGGAATCCCTCAGTCGAAACATTGCGCCGTGAGTGAATGATCGGTAGTAGAACGGATAAAAGGAGCGCATTGATGAATTCAAGAGAAAGAGTCCTCACAACCATACGACACAAGGAACCGGACAGGGTCCCTCTCTTCTTTAATGCGATTGATGCCAGGTTTGTCAAGGCGATCGGAAATGGAAATATGGTGGAGACCTGGAAGAAACTCGGCGTTGATATTTTCGTCATGGCCCGAAAGACATGGTGTGAAGGAATCCCCTCCGGATTGGGATATTCACCCAATCCGCCGCCCCCTGAGGAATCATTAGGAGGTTCCGGGGTCGCAGGTTGGAACGGAATCGATGAATTTGGGAGGCGATGGAAACATGGCCGATACGTAGGAGGAGCTTTAGTCAGCCAGGAGGACCTCCTAAAGTATTCCCCCGAGTTGAGGTTAAATGAACGATACGATAAAAGCCTGATCGACCATTGGAAAAAAGATTATTCTGACTATCCTCACGTCCTCTTCTCCCATACCGGCCCGCTCGGTTTAACCATTGAATGCTTCGGATTTATTGAGTTCTGCTATGCCCTGTTTGACAAAAGGACGTTGATCGAGCAAAGTGTCGAGTCGAAAACAGAATGGTTTATTGAAACCTCGAAATACGCGGTGGATCTTGGGATCGACTTCGTCATCATGGGTGACGACATGGGCTTCAAGGGCCATGGTTATGTGTCGCCATCGGATTTTAAAGAGCTTGCTTTTCCTTATTACCGCCGTATTGTCGATTCGATTCCGGTTCCTGTATTCTGGCATTCGGAAGGATATATCCGTGATTATATTCCCATGGTAATCGAAGCAGGGATTAAGGGAATTCACGGCATAGAACCGGCCGCGGGAATGGATATGAAGGAGATCAAAAAAGAGTTCGGTAAAGATCTGGTTCTTTTAGGAAATATGGACGGGAATCAGATCTTATGCCAATCCGATTTATCCTTGGTCAGGGAGGAAGTGGACCGGTGTCTAATAGAGGGAATGGAGGGGGGCGGATTTTTTCTCTCCATTGCCGGATCAGCCCACGAGAGTATCCAGCTTGAGGCGCTGATCGAGATGTGCCGGTATCTCCAGGAGGTCGGAATTTATGGAAAGAAAATCTGAATGGAACAACGGACACGTTAAGGAAAAATAGATGGAGGTGCAAATGGTTGACAAGGAAATATTTTATTCAGCCCTTTCGCAAGGGAAAATGGATGAAGCCAAGAGACTGACTCAGGAGGCTTTGGATAGAGGGGAGTCGGCGGAAGTGATTCTGAAAGATGGCCTTCTTCAAGCAATGGACCGAATCGGAGTCAAATTTAAAAGCGGTGAGATATACATCCCTGAAGTCCTCATCGCTGCCCGGGCCATGCATGCCGGAATGGCCATCCTGAAGCCCATCCTCTCTAAATCTACAGGGACTATGGCGGTAAAGGTCCTCATAGGGACGGTGAAAGGGGACCTTCACGATATTGGAAAGAACCTGGTAATCATGATGCTCGAGGGAGGGGGCTTTGAAGTAGTTGACCTCGGCATTGATGTCCCTGCCGATAAATTCGTGGAGGCCATCAGGACCCACCAGCCACAGGTGGTTGGGCTGTCGGCGCTGCTCACGACCACAATGAGAGAGATGAAAACGACGATTGAAGTGATTGAAAAGGCCGGCCTCAGGAATCAGGTCAAAATGATTGTGGGAGGCGCTCCCCTCACAGAGAAGTTTGCCGGAGAAATCGGCGCAGACGGATATGCGCCGGACGCTGCCTCTGCCGTGGACGTCGTGAAGTCCCTCATGGTTCACTAAAGGGATGGAAACATATGATAATGATTGGGGAGTCGATTAACGGCACCATTCAAAAAGTGGGGCAGGCCATCCTGGATCGAAACGAGCCTTTCCTCAGGGAATTGGCGAAAATCCAGTATGAATGTGGAGCCCATTTTCTGGACGTCAATGCGGGTGTGGCGGGTGGGAATGAGGTTGATGATCTCTGTTGGTTGGTGGAACTCGTTCAAAAAGAGGTCCCTATTCCGCTGATGATCGACAGCGCCAATCCTGAAGCCCTCAAGGCAGCCCTCTCGGTCTACCGCCATTCGGAACCGCCCATCCTCAATTCCATATCCGGTGAAAAAGAAAAATGGGATCAACTCTTCCCCCTCGTCACCGAGAAGAAATGCAAAACCGTCGTCCTCCTGATGGATGACCACGGAATTCCAAAAACGATTGAAGAAAGGGTTGGCATAGCCAAAAGGCTTTACCAGAATTTGGTGCAGGCCGATATCCCTCCTGATTATATCTTTTTTGATATCCTCGTCCTCTCTGTGGCCGTGGAACCCGATGCCGCCCTTGTGGCTCTGGAGACGATCAAAACGATCCGGTCGAATTTTCCTCAATCCCACATCACCTGCGGGGTGAGTAATGTCAGCATGGGGCTTCCTGCAAGGAAATTGATCAACCGAACTTTCTTGACGATGGCCATTGCCGCCGGCCTCGATACCCTCCTGATCGATGTCCGGGACCAGGCTCTCGTGTCATCGGCCTATGCCAGCAAGGTCCTCGCCAATCAAGACCCCTACTGCCTCGAATTTCTTAAGGCCTATAGAGAAAAAAAGATTTTACTTTGACTTCCTCACTTAAATCTTCTATATACCCTTATACCAAATCATCTTTTCCATACGGAATCATCACACCCAGAACAATTAGAGATGAAGAAATTTAAAGTGACCTTTCAACCCTCTGGTAAAAGAGGCGAGATACATAAGGGAAAAACCATCCTCGAAGCCTCTCGGGAGTTAGGAGTTCAGATTGAATCTCTCTGTGGAGGTGAAAAGACCTGTGGAAAATGTAAGGTCAAGATGTTGGAAGGAGAACTCTCCTCTTTCACGGACGAGGAGGCCAAATTCATATCAGAATCAGAAAGGTTGGAAGGGTATCGGCTTTCCTGTTCTGCCCGGATTCGAGGAAATGTTTTGATCTTCGTGCCCGAAGAAAGTTTGATTCAAAAACAGGTTGTGAGAAAGGAGATAGCAGGAAAGCGGATCGAACATAAACCAGCCCTGATTTCTTACTACATAGAACTAACCCCTCCTTCCTTTCATGATCTCCGAAGCGATTGCAATCGCCTTAAAAAGGCTCTCTCTCAAAATTACCATTTTCCCCATCTTGATATTGACTATCCTGCCCTCCTGAAGCTTCCCCACGTCCTCAGGGAGGGGAATTGGAAAGTTACGGCAGTAGTATGGATGGACAGGGAGATTCTTGATATCAGACCCGGTCATGTAAAGGAAATTTATGGGATTGCTATTGACGTCGGAACAACTACGGTGGCGGCTTATCTCTGCAATCTCGGAAATGGAGAGGTGGTTGCAACCGAATCGAGGATGAATCCCCAGGTGATTTATGGTGAGGATGTGATGTCGAGAATCACCTATACGATGACCCATCCGGATGGCCTTCAAACATTACATCAGGCAATCACCAATGGATTGAATCAGTTGATCCAGACGATTACTGAAAGGATAAAGCTCTCTCCTGACGATATTTTAGAATTGACCGTTGTCGGAAACACGGTGATGCATCACCTTCTTCTCGGTATCGACCCCCAATATTTAGGAGTATCCCCCTTCCCTCCCGCCCTCAATCGGTCCATGGACATTAAGGCAAGGGATTTGGGATTAAAGGTCCATCCCTCTGCAAATGTCCACATTCTTCCTGTTGAGGCAGGATTTGTGGGCGCGGACAATGTCGGTGTCCTTATCGCTGAAGAGCCTTATAACCAGGATGCGATGGTTCTTATCGTTGATGTTGGAACAAATGGCGAACTCGTGATGGGAAATAGAAATCAACTCCTCTCTGCTTCCTGCGCAACAGGGCCTGCATTCGAGGGAGCCCATATCCGATTTGGGATGAGGGCCGCTCTTGGGGCAATAGAACGAGTGAGAATCGATGCCGATACCTTAGGGGTCGATTTTAAAGTAATCGGAGATTCTGATTGGAAATCAAAATCAGGAAATGTAAAAGCAAAGGGGATCTGCGGCTCAGGGATCATCGATGCTGTCGCTGAATTATATCGGAATGGAGTGATCGATAAGAGCGGCCGTTTTAAAAAGGAACTCCCCTCTTCCCGTTTAATAGTCTCTGATGAAAAACCCGAATTTGTGATCGCTTGGAAAGATGAGACCTCCATTGGAAAAGAGATCACCATCACCCAGCAGGATGTGAGAAGCGTCCAGCTGGCCAAAGGAGCCCTCCATGCCGGGGCCAAATTAATGATGAAAAAATTGGGTATTGAGAAACTCGACAGGGTGATTCTGGCAGGAGCCTTTGGAACTTATATTGATCCTGAGAATGCGATGATATTAGGAATGTTCCCTGATTGTGACCTAAAAAACGTCTATGCCGTTGGCAATGCCGCCGGGGATGGCGCCAGGATGGCTCTCTTAAGCAGGGATAAAAGAGCCGATGCGGAGAAAATAGCAAGAAAAGTGGAATATGTGGAGCTCACCATTGAGCAAGATTTCCAAAAGGAATTTATAGGGGCCATGCAAATCCCTCACATGAGGGATCTCTTCCCCCACCTCATGGGAGTGGTAAGGGATGAGATTCTCGATCAATGAAAGTGCGGTCCGACCACCTCATCCTGATCAGCACGGCCTGCCGCTGCCACAGCGTCACCTCCGCGTTATCGTTTTAACCCACCCGCAAGCTTAAACCAGTATATAAACAGATCTTTTTCCAATTCCTGGTAGTTATCAAATCTCTTTAAAATTCTTTTCCAGAATCTACTATTATGTCTTTTATCTCTCAGATGAGCGATCTCGTGAAAAATTACATATCTCAGTATAGGCTCCGGCAAAAATCTCATCAGCCTGTTTATCGTCAGATTTCTTTTTGAGCTGCAACTCGCCCATTTTGTTTTCATCGTCCTAAAGTAGACTCTATTCAGATCCTTCCCCAATTCTTCAGAGGCATCCGTAACAAATGAGAGAATAAGACTCTTGAACTCCTCTTCAGATCTCCTGACTAATTTCTTATTCGATGTATCCTTCAAGCATTCCTTGATAAACCTTGCCTTATTAAGTATCCAGCTCCTATGTTTTTCCAGCAGACGATCAGGTTTTTGTTCAAAAGGGAGGATAATGAGAAGTTCGCCGGTTTTGAATTCCAGTCTTGGATACTTGACACCCCGGTAAGATACCTTATGCGGTATGTTGGGCAGTTCCATAATTCTTCACGCTTTCTAAGAGCCTCTCATGCAGATCATTCATCTCATCCAGAGAGAGGCTATATTTTCCTTTTAGCCCCCGGACATATTTTCTTATTTCCCTCTCCACTTCTTTTTTAATGGTGATTTGATTGATCCAGCCGAAAAACATATGTTTCTCAAGGCTCCTTGAAAGCTCCTTCACGACCTTTTCAAAGCCGTTTTCTTTAAGTTTTTTCTCAATCTCCAGAAGCAGGGCATATTCAAGGTCTGAGAAATGGAGAGACTTCTGTCTCGAAAAAAGCTGGGCTATTTCATTTACTGCCTTTACTCCTTCGATGTAAATCTTCTCATAATCTTTTGTCTTCTCCTTCCATAGCTCAAGGAGTCTTTCAACCTTCTCCACCAGGGATTCATATACAGGGTTCCTATGCCTATCCACCAAAACCAACCGATTCAATGTAAAAAGGATATTGGCAGCCTTCTCTTTTCTGTTCTTGACCCTCTCTGCGAGCCTCTCAAGATATTCACTGTCAAAGGCAATTATTGGTAGCTCTTTCTCCAACTTTTCAATTTCAGTGGCTTTATGAATGAATCGGACCGTTTTGTCGTAATACTTTTGGACATATCCCTCATAAGCAGGCTTCTGAATCACCATCTTCATATAGAATGTGTAAATGGCTGAAATCCATTTGTAGTGTTCAAAATATTCAAGCTTTACTTCGTCCGGACCAAGAAGCTCAAAGGTTTTTCTGAGATTCTTATACTTCTCTAAAAATTCCTCTTCTTTTTCCTCATCCGAAGTTAGAACTTCTATGGCCTTAAGCAGGGTATCTCTTTCATAATCTCTTGGCACTTCTTTCAAGATCTCAAGGATTTCTCTTATGAGGACTAAAAAATCTTCCTTTACGCTCTCGTAACTGAACAGGGCTCCTTTGATGTCTTCCTCGCTATACATCTCAAAGGCTTTTTTGAATTCTTTAAGTATTCCCACATAATCAATGACAACCCCTGCCTCTTTCAAATCCTTATAGGGCCTATTCGTTCTTGCAACAGCTTGAAGAAGTCTGTGCTCTCTTAGGAGCTTATCAAGGTACATGACTTGAAGAATAGGAGCATCGAAACCGGTGAGAAGCATATCTGTAACGATCAATATTTTGGGAAATTCCTCTTCTTTG
>JASEIE010000120.1 GCA_030024065.1 Thermodesulfobacteriota bacterium | reverse complement strand
GCCGGGTCTATATCCCCAAGAAAGTGTATCAACTGAATCACCAAAAGTGAAAGGTTGAGGTAAAGGTTAAGGTTGAGGATGAGAAGACTAAGATAAAGTTCCTCTTAGCCTTAACCTCAGGGTATTTCGATGTCAGGATATCCAGAGAGCATGCAAGAATCGATCAGAAGGCTTGAAGCGACCCGGCCTTCACGGGCAAAGGAAGAGGTTCCGATGCTATCGTTGAAAGAACGCCAGGAACTACTCCAGCAGTTTCACCCTGACTACCGGCAAGGAGGAAGGCGTGAAATCAAGGCAGGTGTCAATAGAGGGGAAAGGGTGCCTCATGAACTGGCTGATCTGTTTGAGGGAGTAAGCCTCGTTCGGCCCGAAGAAGTGGATGTCCATTCTGTGGAAAAAGAAGTGGATGTGCTGGTCATTGGCGGGGGGGGAGGTGGGGCTTCAGCCGCGCTTTTTGCAACTGAACAGGGGGCAAAAACCCTGATTACGACGAAACTCCGTTTCGGAGACTCCAACACGATCATGGCGGAGGGTGGAATCCAGGCGGCGGTAGGGGAATTTGACTCTCCTTCGCTTCACTATCTGGATACCATGGGAGGAGGTGGTTTTGAGAATCTCCCAAATCTGGTCAATGCCCTTGTTTCAGACGCACCGATGATCCTGGAATGGCTTGCCCGTCTTGGGGTGATGTTCGACCGGAAGGACGATGGAGATCTTCTGGCCTCTTTCGCAGGTGGACAATGCCGGCGAAGAGTCCATTCGGCAGCAGACTACACGGGCATGGAGATCATGCGGGTCATGAGAGACGAGGTCTATAGCCGCGGGATTGAAATCGACGAGTTTTGCCCGGCGGTTGAACTCCTTCTGGATGAGAAGAGACGATGTGCGGGGGCTGTCTTTGTCAACCTGGATACAGAGGAACGTTTTGTGATCCGGGCAAAAACAGTCATCCTTGCCACCGGAGGGATTGGCCGACTTCATATTCAGGGCTTTCCGACGACGAACCATTATGGCGCAACAGCGGATGGGTTAGTCATTGCCAATCGGGCAGGCGCTAAAATCATCTTCATGGATGCGATCCAGTTTCATCCAACGGGAACGGCCTACCCGGAACAGTTACTGGGTCTTCTCGTCTCAGAAGCCTTCCGGGGCTGGAGCGCTCAACTGGTCAATGGCGAAGGAGGGCGTTTCATCAATGAACTTGAAACACGGGATATCACTTCCTCGGCAACGATCCGCGAGGTCATGGATAGAAAGAACGGAGTGAGTACGCCCACTGGAATGCAGGGGGTCTGGCTGGATACACCCCTCGTGGAGATCAACAAAGGGAAAGGGACGATTCGCCGGATCTTCCCTCATCTCTTTCACCGCTTTCACACCTTTGGACTTGAGATCACGCAAGAGCCGGTCCTTGTCTATCCCACGCAGCACTATCAGAACGGTGGACTCCTCATTGATGAATACGGGGAGACGACCGTAGAGAACCTTTTTGCGGCAGGAGAGGTTTCAGGGGGCGTCCACGGAAGAAACCGGTTAGGAGGAAACTCCCTTCTCGATATCTTTGTTTTTGGCCGCCGGGCAGGAATCCGTGCGGCTGAGCGTGCAAAGGAGATCGAGATCGGAAAGCCCTCTCTGGGTCATCTGATTGAATATGAGAAGGATCTCGAGAGGACAGGAGTATTGAAAAAAGTGAGGAAGGCTCCTCTCCTTCTTCCTGACTATCGGTATGAAAAAGCCCTATCAAAGATTCATCAGTAGAGGGAACCATGGAAATAAAGGAAAGAAGATCCATCCCCATTTATGTGTTTGGGAAGAAATATGAAGTCCCGGAAAGCCTGACCATACAGAAGGCGATGGAATTTTCAGGGTATCGATTTATCCGGTCCTGCGGATGCCGGGGCGGCATCTGCGGGGCATGCCTGACCGAATATCGAACTCCAGGAGACTATCGACTCAAGGTCGTTTTGGCATGCCAGGCATTGGTTGAAACCGGAATGCAGATTACACAATCTCCCTTTATCCCCCTGAATCGATCTCAATATCATCTTGAGGAATTGAAGATTCCCCCCGGGATATTAGGGGATATTTATTCGGAGATCTATCGGTGCCTTCAATGCAATACCTGCACACGGGTCTGCCCGATGGAGATTCAGGTCATGGATTATGTGGCTGCTGCGATGAGGGGCGATTTAGAGAAAGTGGCCAACCTCTCTTTTCAATGCGTGATGTGTGGAGCCTGTGCGGCCAAATGTCCTGCTGAAATTTCCCAGCCCACGATGGCCCTCCTTGCAAGACGTCTCTATGGAAGGTACGTTCTCTCCCTTCCCGAAAGCCTTACTCAGAGAATAAAGGATATTGAAGGGGGCCGCTATCATCCGGCTCTGGAGCAATTGATTCGCCTCTCCACGGAGGAATTGAAAAACATTTATACCTTACGGGAGCAGGAGCCTCAGGACAGTCAGGAGTGGGTTCCAAAAAATCCGAACTTCCCGGAAGGTATTGGGGATCGTGTTGTTGAAGAAACTTCAGAACAGGGCAGAACAAAGGATTGAAACCTTACGGAAAGGATGAGCGGGTATGGGAAAAAATCTGATCGAAAAAATATTGAATTCACATTTAGTATCAGGCCAGGTTCGCCGGGGAGAGACGATCGCTGTGTCCATGGATCAGACATTGCTGCAGGATGTCGCAGGAACGATGGCTGCTCTTGAATTCGAAGCCTTATCGCTACCGAGAATCAAGACACAATTTTCAATTGTCTATATCGACCACAATACCCTGCAGACCGGTTTTGAAAATGCGGATGATCACATCTTCCTTTGGGCCTTTGCTCAGAAATACGGACTCTATTTCTCACGAGCCGGCAATGGAATTTGTCATCAAGTCTTTCTGGAGAGGTTTGCCGTCCCAGGGCAAATACTTTTAGGAGCTGATAGCCATACTCCAACCTGTGGGGGAATGGGTATGGTTGCGGTAGGATTGGGAGGTTTAGATATTGCCCTGGCTATGGCTGGTGAACCTTTCTATTTTAGAGTACCCAAGATGGTTCAAGTAAGACTTCTGGGCAAATTGTCTCCCTGGGTCAGCGCAAAAGATATCATTCTTGAAATGCTACACCGCTTCACTGTGAAAGGGGGAGTGGGCAAGGCATTCGAATATGGTGGGCCTGGAGTTAAAACATTAACGGTACCGGAAAGGGCAACCATCACCAATATGGGCGCGGAGCTTGGGGCCACCACCTCGATCTTTCCAAGCGATGAGATGACCCGTGCATTTTTGAGGTCACAACAAAAAGAGGCGGATTGGATCCCATTGAGTCCTGACACTGATGCAAAATACGATGAGGTTGTGGAGATTGACTTAGAGAACCTGGAGCCATTTGCTGCTCAGCCCCACAGTCCAGATCGTGTTTGTCCGGTAAAGGAAATCGAAGGGATTCGGGTGGATCAGGTCGCCATTGGGAGTTGCACCAATTCATCCTACCGGGACCTTATGACAGTGGCACGTATCCTCAAGGGGAAGACCGTGGCTCCAAACGTGAGCCTTGTTGTTTCACCAGGATCTCGTCAGGTTCTAAAAATGTTAGCTTCGAATGGAGCGCTTTCAGATCTGATCGAATCGGGGGCTCGAATTTTAGAAAGTGCATGTGGTCCATGTATTGGAATGGGGCAAGCTCCCTGTACGAATGGAGTTTCCCTTCGAACCTTTAACAGAAATTTTCAAGGGCGTTCTGGAACCCAAAGCTCCCGAGTCTATTTGGTAAGCCCTGAGGTTGCGGCGGTTTCTTCAATCAAGGGAGTAATCACCGATCCGCGAACGTTTGGAAAACCTCCTTCCATTGATGTGCCAGAAATTTTCCCTGTAGAAGATAATATGTTCATTTCTCCATTACCACCTGATCGTGCGGAGAAAATCGAGGTGTTTCGGGGACCGAATATTAAACCCCTACCCTTGAAAGAACCTCTGCCTGACAGACTTACAGGTCGTGTTCTGATCAAGTTAGCTGATAATATAACTACCGATGACATCATCCCGGGTGGAGCGAAAGTTCTCCCACTACGGTCCAATATCCCTGCGATTTCTGAATATGTCTTTGAGAGATTGGATCCTTCTTTCATCAAAAGAGCAAAAGAATTGGGAGGAGGGTTCATTGTCGCAGGGGATAATTACGGGCAGGGATCGAGTCGGGAGCATGCAGCCATAGGACCCATGTTTCTGGGAGTCAAAGCGGTCATTGCCAAATCGTTTGCCCGGATCCACCTGGCAAATCTTATTAACTTTGGAGTTCTTCCTCTGACCTTTAAGGAAGAAGAGGATTACCAAAGGATAGAAAAGGGAGATGAAATTGAAATCGAAGTAGGGGACTTAGGAGACACGGTTATCCTAACCAATAAAACAAAGAATGAAAAGATATTACTGATTGTCCCCTTAGACGAGAGGGAGAAAGTTATGATGAGGCATGGCGGGACATTGGCGTTTGTTAAAGTGAATTTGTTGGTGTTGCCCCGGGATCAAAACAGGTTTTAGAAATGATTGCATAAAGGTGCATTGAAGGGCCTAATAGCGAGTGGTGCACGAATCCTGGAATCTGCCTGTGGATTCTGTATCGGTAACAGTTTTGCACCTGGAACTGATTCAGTGTCCTTGAGAACGAGCAACAGGAACTTTGAAGGGCGATCGGGGACGGAATCTGGTCAGGTGTATTTGGTGAGCCCAGAAACCGCCGTTGCGGCAGTGATTACTGGAAAAATTACCAATCCGAGAACATTAGAAAAAAAATACAACATATCATATCGTAATGTAAGAATGCCAGAAAAATTCACCATAGATGAAAACATATACAATGATATACAGCAGGGGGACGCACTCGAATTTCCCAGCATTGCTGATGAACTGAAAAATAGAAAGGATATCACCATAAAGGACGTGGTAAGAGGCAATGAGTATAAGGGAAAATATACTCTTTCTTCAAGACAGGTAGAACACATGCTAGCCGGTGGGCTGTTACCGTATACTGCAAAGAAGTGAAGTTATGATTGGAAGAAAAAAGACCAGAAACAGGTTATAGATGACAGTCGGGGTGAGAAAATGGCACAGAAACCCATTAGAGAGTACGATGCGAAAAGCATGCTTGCAAAGTACTGGCAAGAATACATTGGCCAGGACTCCCAGCTAGGGACAAAGGTCGCCCAGGTGACTCCTGAGACAGACCTTGACAAGCTTGCCAAGGACAACCCGTGGCTCACGACGGAGCAGCTCGTCGTGAAGCCCGACATGATCATGGGCAAGAGGGGAAAGCATGGGCTCATCCTCCTTAACGCCGATTGGAACGGCGTCAAGAAGTGGTTGAAAGAGAACAGGGGTAAAGAGGTGACCGTGGGTAACGTAAACGGGGAGCTCACACACTTCCTCATAGAGCCCTTCGTGAAGGCAGATAACGAGTATTATGTCGCCATAAAGTCCGAAAGGGATGGGGACACCATCTACTTTTCGACCAAGGGCGGTGTCGACATAGAGGAAAACTGGGAGCGTGTTCTCCAGATAATGGTGCCAACCCTGGGCAATATCGACGACATCGATATGGCAGGCAAACTTCCGAAGGATCTTAAGGAGGACAGGAAAAGGTTCGCCCAGATGATAAAGGGTCTGTTCAAGTATTACACGGAGCTCGGCTACACCTTCCTTGAGATCAATCCCTTCGCGATCAAGGGGGACAAGCTATACCCATTGGATCTGAAATGTAGAATCGACGACACAGCCGAATTCGAGTGTGGGAAGAAGTGGGGTGATATCTCCTTCCCCGCCCCCTTCGGAAGGAAGCTCAGTAAGGAAGAGGTCTACATCAATGAGCTGGACTCCAAATCTGGAGCCTCCCTGAAGTTGACAATCCTGAACCCCAAGGGCAGGATATGGAACCTTGTTGCAGGTGGTGGCGCCAGCGTGATATATACAGACACCGTCGCTGACATGGGGTTTGCAGAAGAACTCGCAAACTATGGAGAGTATAGTGGCGACCCCTCTATGGATGAGACCTACGAGTATGCAAAGACAGTCCTTGATCTTATGACTAGGGAGAAACCCCCAAAAGGAAAGAACAAATATCTCATCATAGGTGGAGGTATCGCAAACTTCACTGACGTAGCGAAGACATTCGCGGGCATCATCAAGGCCTTGCGGGAGTACAAGGACAAGCTTAATGAGGCTAATGTAAAGATCTATATCAGGAGAGGTGGTCCGAACTATCTCGAAGGTCTCAAAAAGATGAAGGACCTGGCAAAGGAGGGCATCCCCATCATCGAGGTTCATGGACCTGAATACCCGATGACCAAGGTCGTGGCAAGTGCCCTGGAGAACGAGAGGAAGTGAAGAGGTGATGATGATGATGACACAAAACAAGCGACCCGATTATATTCTATTCGATGAGAACACCAAGGCAGTCATCTACAACTACCAGGTGAACACCATCCAGAGGATGGTGGACTACGACTATATTTGCCAGAGGAAGACCCCAAGCGTTGTGGCGATTGTGAACCCAACAGGCGAGGAAAAGGGACACAAGTGCTTCTGGGGTAGCAGGGAAATCATGATACCTATGTATGCCAGCCTCAAGGAGGCCTTCGAGAACCACCCCGACATCGATGTCATGGTGAATTTCGCCTCCCTCAGGTCAACCTTCCCCTCCACAATGGAGGCCTTGGACTACCCACAGATTAAAGTCATAGCCCTTATAGCTGAGGGTGTTCCCGAGAGAAGAACCAAAATGATAATCGTAAAAGCCAAAGAGAAGGGCGTGACCATTATAGGCCCTGCGACTGTGGGCGGTCTGAGAGCTGGATATTTTAGGATTGGAAACACGGCCGGAGACCTGCAGAACATCGTTGAAGCCAGGCTTTTCAGGCCGGGCTCAGTGGCCTATGTATCCAAGTCGGGTGGGCTGTCCAATGAGCTCAACATGATCATAGGAACAAACACAGATGGCCTCTACGAGGGAGTAGCTCTGGGTGGCGACCGGTATCCGGGGACAAGGTTCATCGACCACATCATGAGGTATGAGATGGATCCCGGCATAAGCATGATAGTCATGCTCGGCGAGATAGGCGGGACTGATGAATATGCCGTGGTCGAGGCTCTGAAGTCAGGGAAGATCACCAAGCCTCTCGTGGCATGGTGCATAGGGACAAGCTCCAAGATGTTCCCGTCAGGAGTCCAGTTCGGTCATGCGGGTGCTAGAGCCGATGCTGCCCTGGAGACCTCGGATGCCAAGAACAAAGCCTTAAAGGAAGCAGGGGCTATTGTGCCTGAGTCCTTCAACGATTTCGACGTGAAAATCAGGGAGACCTACGAGAAGCTCGTGAAAGAGGGCAAGGCCAAGCCATCGTCTGACGCCAAACCACCACCAATACCCGAGGACTATGCCAGTGCCCTCAAGAGCGGAATGATAAGAAAGCCAACGACCTTCACGTGCACAATCTCTGACGAGAGCGGTGAGGAACTCCTTTACGCGGGCGTGCGCCTCTCCGAGGTCTTCGAACATAACATAGGCATAGGCGGGGTTATAGGCCTGCTCTGGTTCAAGAGATTGCTCCCAAAGTGGGGCAGGCAGTTCATAGAGATCGTCCTCCAGCTGACAGCCGAGCATGGGCCGGCAGTCTCGGGTGCCCACAATGCCATTGTGGCTGCCTGCGCCGGCAAGGATCTTGTTTCATCCCTGGTCAGCGGCTTGCTGACCATAGGACCCAGATTTGGGGGCGCCGTTGATGAAGCCGCCCAGATGTTCAAGGACGCCAAAGATAGGGGACTGACACCGGAGGGCTTCGTGAATGAGATGAAGGCTAAGAATGTGCTCATCCAGGGCCTAGGTCACAGGATAAAGAGTGTTACCAACCCTGACCTCAGGGTGACCCTGCTCAAGGACTACGTCTTCAAGAACTTCCCGAGGCATGAGTACCTAGAATACGCCCTCGAGGTCGAGAAGATAACGACGGCCAAAAGGAACAACCTTATCCTGAATGTAGACGGCTGCATAGGCATATGCTGCCTGGACATGATGGCCAGCCTTGGGATGTCCAAGGAGGAGATCAAGGCTAACGTGGACCTGGGCATGCTGAATGGGCTCTTTGTGCTCGGCAGAAGCATAGGGATCATGGGGCATGTCATGGACCAGAAGAGGCAGGGTGCCAGGCTCTACAGGCACCCGTGGGAAGACATACTGTTTGACCTGCCCAAGAGGCCTGAGGGTTGGGAGGAATATAAAGACGATAAGTAGGGGGACACCCGTCTCTCTACTTCTTTTCCTTCTCATATCTGTTAATGAGAAGATCACGAGACAAAGAGCAGTTGGTGTTGAATGGAGAGGAAGATCGATGTAAAAAACACATTAGTCGAGATAGATGGGGATGAAATGACCAGGGTCATGTGGAGGTGGGTGAAGGACGAGCTCCTTCTTCCCTACCTCAACATGAAGCTGGAGTATTTCGACCTCGGTCTGATGAAGCGGGACGAGACCAATGACAAGATCACCGTGGACGCCGCGAACGCCATAAAGAAGCACACAATCGGTGTCAAGTGCGCCACGATCACGCCGGACAAGAACAGAATTAAGGAATACAACCTGAAGCAGGAGTGGAAGAGTTCCAACGCCACCCTGAGGGCTGCCCTCGACGGTACCATCTTCAGGGGACCCATCCTTGTCAAGAACATACCGCCTGGCGTGAGGACCTGGAAGAAGCCCATCTACATCGGCAGGCACGCCTATGGTGATGTCTACAAGAACCAGGAGATCCGCGTCCTGGAGGCGGGTAAGGGCGAGATTGTGTTCACACCCGTCAAGGGTGACCCCATCAAGCTCACCATCCAGGACTTCAAGGGACCAGGCATCCTTCAGGGCATCCACAACACCGACGAATCTATAAGGAGTTTCGCGAAGGCTTCCTTCCTGTATGCCCTGGACCGCAAGATGCCCCTTTGGTTTTCAACTAAGGACACCATCTCGAAGACCTACGATGGGACCTTCAGGGAGATCTTCCAGGATGAGTACGATAACAATTTCAAGAAGAAGTTCGAGGAAGCCGGACTGGATTACTTCTACACCTTGATCGACGATGCGGTGGCGAGGGTAATCAAGTCTGAGGGAGGCATGCTGTGGTCGGTCAAGAACTACGATGGTGATGTCATGTCAGACATGCTCGGCTCAGCCTTCAGCAGTCTGGCGATGATAACCTCTGTCTTGGTTTCCCCCAGCGGGTACTTCGAGTACGAGGCCGCCCACGGGACGGTCCAGAAGCACTACTACAAACACCAGAAGGGCGAGAAGACCTCCACCAATCCCATGGCCCTCATATTCGCTTGGACCGGTGGCCTGCGGAAGAGGGGCGAGATGGACAAGACCCCGGAGGTCGTGGACTTCGCTGACAAGCTTGAGGCAGCCTCCATAGAGACAATCGAGAGTGGCATCATGACCAAGGACCTCGAACAGTGGGCCAATCCCAGCCCCAACAACAAGGTGGTTTTCACAGAGGAATTCATAGCTGCCATCAAGAAGAACCTTGAGAAGAAGTTGAAGGGGTATAATTAGTGGTTAGGGGCTTTGTCCATAAGGCTCCAATTCTTCTATTTTTTTTCTTTAATCCAGACTCATTCTTTTGTCTGAGGATGGTGTTCAATTCGGAAAGATCGTGATCAAAGACCGGATTGCGGATGCGATGTTTCAGCAGATCCTCCTCAGGCCTGATGAGTATGAAGTGCTGGCCATGCCTAACCTCAACGGGGATTACATGTCCGATGCCCTGGCAGCCCAGGTGGGCGGGCTGGGCATGGCCCCCGGAGGAAACATCGGGGATACGGCAGCCGTCTTTGAAGCCACCCATGGGACGGCACTCAAATATGTCAATCAGGATGTGATCAATCCGGGATCCGTCATCCTTTCCGGGGCAATGATGTTTGATTACCTGGGCTGGAGTGAGGCAGGGCAGAGAATCACAAAGGCCATTACGAAGACGATTTCACAAAAGATCGTCACCTACGATCTTGCCCGCCAGATGGAAGGGGCAAAGAAAGTCAAATGTTCTGAATTTGGATCTGCCATCATCGAAAACCTTTGACAAACCTTTTGCCTTGAATTATATGAGTTATATAATGATGAAAGAAATCCAAAAATTGATCAACTCCTTTCTCCCCCTGGAGACTGTGTCGTAGTTCGCCGTTCACCCTTCGACACGCTCAGGGCGAACGGCGAAGTAATTGGTTTTAAATGTGCCTTTTTCCGTTCGTGGTGAGCCTGTCGACTTGCCGTTCACCCTGAGGCTCTCGAAGGGACGAACGATTCGCTCAGGACAGGCCCTGTCGAACCATGGACGGACTTATGACACAGTCTCCTGAGGAGGGAGGAGGGGTATTTGGAGCTTTGAATGGTTGAGACCAAGAAAAAGAAGGAAAAACCAAGAATTGATATCTATAAAGCCTGGTGTAAGGCCTGCGGGATCTGTACTGCATTCTGTCCCACAGGTGTTTTAGGGAGAGATGAAGCTGGTTATCCCTCTGTAAAGAATATTGATAAATGTATCCAGTGCGGATGGTGTGAGATCCGGTGTCCGGATTTTG
>JASEIE010000011.1 GCA_030024065.1 Thermodesulfobacteriota bacterium | reverse complement strand
CCTCTCCTTTAGTTCAATTTCCATCTGTTCTTTCTTGGTCTTGATCTCCTTTTCCAGTTTTGCTTTTTCGTCTTCGAATTTGTCTTTCGCTAACTTTTGCTCCCTCTTAAAGGAATAGTCGTACTCTTCCTTCTCTCTTTCACGCCTCTTTTTATCGGTTATATCCCGCTCTTTAATCTCTTCCTCATATTCCTTTTTCTCTTGTTCCCGCTGAGCACGGAGAGCCTCAATCTCTTGACTTAATGCTTCCTTCTTCTCAGCCATCTCGAGTTCAAATGCCTGCCGTTTCTGATTTTGAGATTCAATTAAAGCCGCCAGAGTCACAGCCGATCTCTCAATCTCATAAAGTTCCTGAAGCTCTTTTTCCTTCAATACGATTGCGTTCTGAACGGCTTTAAACTTTTGGATTTCTTCCTCCAGCCCGTCCGAAATTTGAGCAAGCATCTTCCCCGCTTCTATCTTCAGGGTGCTGATCTCCCTGGCAACTCCTTCCGAAGATAGAGATTCTGCGATCTGAATCACCTCCTTCGCCTTTTTCTCCTCAAGTTTCTTTTCCGGCTTCAGTTCGGCCTCTCTTTGGGCTTCCAATTGCTTCAAAATTGCACTGTAAGCCTCCAACATTTCCTGCTTGGTATTTGATAAAGTGAGTTTTTTGGGTTGAAATTTTTTCTCTTCCATAGTTTTATCCTTTCTTTTCTATTGGATTATTTGATGAAGCATATCCTCCTTACAACTTGGTCTGACTCAAATAAGGGGGTAGATCCTTTCAATAAATGTGTCTTTATAAGGAACGGGCACGGGGTTCTTCTACCTTCAATAATTCACAATAATGCGACCAAGAAAGTATTGGCTGAAATTCTTTAGACAGCGTCTGCTGAATCGGGGGTTTACGAGGCATTGTCTCTGATTTCCCAGACGGAGTCTGGGATTTTTCAGATTCAACAGACACTGTCTGTTGAATCTGAATGGGGAATTCTAAATAAAATCGCCTCATATTTCTTAGATTTATTTCAGAAAAACCTCTGCCAAAATTTTTTGTCATATCCTTCGAAAGCTTTTGTATCAGCTCCTCTCCATATTCTGCCCTCACCCTTCCCTTCTGTTCAAACTCGACAATCTCACGGCCTATCTCATAGTAAGCTAATACTTGGGCCTTATTAATTTCTCTAACTGCCTTTGTTCTTGCCTCGACAAGGATATAGACAATCCCGTAAAGCAGGCTATTGTAATTCCCGGGTCCTATCACTTTATTCTTCATTGGATTGCCTGCTCATTTT
Source organism: Thermodesulfobacteriota bacterium (assembly GCA_030024065.1). Next base: position 29,157 of record JASEIE010000011.1, on the reverse strand, counting down.
AACCCCTTGTAACGGGTTAGTTTTCCTCAATAAATTCTTCCACTTCTCTTTTGGCTTTCTCTAAAAGCCCTTTGGCTTTTTTGCTTGCCTGGTGAGGTCTGAAAAAAGGGCTATCGCAATGGCCTATATTTGGTTTAGACTTTATTGAATTTGGATGAAGAAGTCAAATAGGAATAATTGAGTTGGGTAAGAGATTGAAAAGAATATTTTTCCCGCGCCGTCAGATAACCGAGAGTTTGCGGTTAACACCCCAAGGCTTCGCCATTCTCCTCATACCGTTATCTCAAATGTTTCACAAAGGAAAAGAACAAAGGTTTATATGATGTCATTTAAATTACGTGAGCCGTGAACAACGCGGTGAATCTCAACGATTTTGCCGCGAACGATGTAAAATACAAGGTAGGATTCGATAACAAGGACGCGATAACCCAAACTTTTAAGTTTGTCATCTCTTGGTATGTGGCCAAGAAATGGATGAATTCTAAGATTGCCGATGCGTTGGTCGAGCTTTTCGATAAAAGCTGCGGCATTGGCCGGACTATCATTCGCAATCCAGTCGAAGATTGAGATAAGATCATCAACGGCAATGGGGAGGTAGCGGAGAGTATATCTATTTGCCATGCAAGCGGTGTCTAAGCTTTTTTATGACTTGAGTATGGGTAAACCCCCTTTCACCAGCCGCGGCTTGGGCTTGGGCCACGGCAAGTTTTCCAAAGAGTTCGACTCTTGCTTTGAGTCGTTCATAATGCTCGATACTCATTACCACAAGATCGCCTTCTCCGTTTGTGGTCAGATAAACAGGCTCATCCTGTTCATGACACAAGGAAGCGATATCCCTTGTTTGATTGCGTAGACTTGAAATAGATTTAATGATAGGCATGCTTCCTCCTTTCGATGAGATTTATAAAAAAACTCTATCACCTAATTTTGATAAAATCAAGAACATATTTGCGGCGCCTTTCAAATAAAGGGGAGGGATCAGGCCTTGACATTTGATTCTTACGCATCGAAGTCTGAGGATTCGCTTCTTACACTGATGAATGAGTCTTGTCATTTCCGCCCCGCATCGGAGTGCGGGACAAACTCCGGCGGGAGTCCAGCCCCGTATCCAGTACGGGGTGTCCCTGTGAAAACAGGGAACCAGTATTTAAAGACGATGGATTCCCCGCATCAAGTGCGGGGCAGGCTCTGCTTCCGCAGGAATGACAAAAAAGTAACACTAAAATTTCTAATGTCTTTGGCGTAGTATCTTATTACCGTTTTACTTCTTCTCCTGAACCGAAATCAGTTCAACCTCGAAAATGAGGGTGGCATTGGGTCCGATCGGTCCTGCACCCCGTTCACCATAGGCGAGCTGAGAAGGAACGAAGAGCTGCCACTTTGCCCCTTCCTCCATGCGCTGAAGGGCTTCAGTCCAACCCGCAACGACCCCGTTGACCTGAAAACTTGCCGGTTGCCCGCGCTGGTAAGAGCTGTCGAATTCGGTTCCATCGATCAGGGTGCCTTTGTAATGGGTCGTCACCGTATCCGTCAGTTTTGGTTTTTTTCCACTACCGTTTTTGATCACCCTATACTGCAAGCCGCTGGGCAATGTAACAACCCCTTCTTTCTTCTTATTTCCCGCAAGGAATACCTCTCCCTCTTTTTTATTCTTCTCTCCGGTCTTTTTCATCATCTCCTCCTGTTTTGCCTTCATCTCCTTCTGAAAGGCAGCCATCGTCTCACCAACTTCTTGCTCTGTCAATAAGGGTTTATTGCCGGAGATCGCATCCTTCACCCCCCTTAAAAGAACATCCGGGTTGATATCGACCGACTGTTTTTAAAGGTTTGTCCCGATATCCATCCCGATGATATAACTCACCTTATCCTTCTGGTTTTTTAGCGCTCCTTTTTCCTCTGCCTGCACCTGACCGACTAAAACCAGTAGTCCTAAAAAAAGAATCCATTGTATTTTCATTTCGACTCCTTTCCTCTCTTTCTTGAATTCGACCCATTTTTTTAAAACATTGTATCCCTTTGAAGATACTATTTTCAAGCATAGGGATCAACCCTTCATTACCGAGTCTGGGTGGCAGTATTAGTAATGTGGTCCTCTGAGGCTCCTCCACTTTTTCTGTCTCCTGTCAAATAAATACCTTATTACTAATGCCTGACCCCATTTTATTTTCTCTCCCAGGTGGGCAAATTCACAATTTTCAAATCGAAGTGTTTTGAGATAAGGGCGAAATCACTGTCATTCCCGCAAAAACGGGAATCAAGATTGAAAAGGCTGGATTCCGGATCAAGTCCGGAATGACAAACTGTGTAAACACATTCCTGAGACAGTACGCTAGTTTTGTACATATCATATCAAAAAAATACGTCGTCATGAAATGCCGACGCCACATCTTTTCCGCAAAAACTTATTGAGCCGGAAACTACATCAAACCGGCGATGGATTTCTGGGCGAAGGAGAGGACATTGGAAGGGAAGATTCCCATGTAGAAGGTCCCGATCAGGGCCAGGATCAGGGCAATCACCGGCGCTGGTAAAAACTGGAGACCGGTGATCTCCCGCTCCGATTCCCGGAAATACATAAAGACCGTGACGCGGAGGTAGTAATAGACAGAGATGGCGCTGTTGAGCACGCCGATGATGGCCAGCCAGTAGAATTCCGATTTCACCGCAGCGCTGAAGATATAGAACTTGGCCATGAATCCAGCCAGAGGAGGGATACCTGCCATCGAGAGAAGAAAGATGGTCATCGAGACAGCAACGAGGGGATATTTGAACCCCACTCCGGCATAATCCGTAATCAGCGTGTTCTCCTCCCCTTTCTTCCCCAGAAGGATCACACAGGTGAAAGCGCCGAGATTCATAAAGGCATAAGCCATGAGATAGAAGAGGATCCCTGAGGTTCCCAAATCGTTCCCCGCGACAAAAGCGACGAGGATATATCCGGCATGAGCGATGCTCGAATAGGCAAGCATTCTTTTGATATTGTTCTGGGAGATGGCGATGATGTTTCCGACTGTCATCGTCGCGACAGCGATGAGCCACATGATCGAGGTCCAATCCGGACGAAAACCCGGAAGGGCCGTAAAGAAGACTCTGACCAGCGCTGAAAAACCGGCGGCCTTCACGCCTGTGGCCATAAAGGCAGTGATCGAGGTCGGAGCCCCCTCATAGACATCAGGGGTCCACATATGAAAAGGAACAGAAGCGATCTTAAAGCCAAAGCCAATGGTGAGGAAGACTAGGCTCATCAGGAGCATCGGGTTTTTTAACAGATTTTTGGAAGCAATATAAGCGGCGATATCGTTGAGATAGAGGGATCCTGTGGCGCCATAAATGAGAGCGATACCGTAGAGCAAAAACCCGGTTGCAAAAGCGCCGAGGAGAAAATATTTTAAGGCCGCCTCCGCCGATCTCCGGTCTTCCCGCATCATCCCGGCCAGGATGTAGATGGAGATGGACATCGTCTCCAGTCCGAGGAAGACGACGATCAGATGCGTCCCGCCAGCCATCAGCATCATCCCGAGGGTGGCAAAGAGGATCAGCGTGTAATACTCCCCGCCTTCGATCCCTTCTCTTGAAGCGTAGCCCATTGAGATCAGAACGGTTAAAAAGGCGATGATCAGGAAGGTGATCTTGAAGAAGATGGCGAATCCATCAGAGGTGAACATTCCTTCAAAACCGGTTTTAGCCGATCCTACCAAGGGAAGGGTGTAAAGGAAGGCGATGACCAGACCGATCAGACTGAGGATTCCGAGATATCCCTTTTTCTCCCCTTTGGGCGAGAAGACATCGACCAGAAGAACTAAGAATCCGAAGGCGGCGATGATGATCTCGGGCGCTATGAGATAAAGGTCAATTTCCGGTATCTTCATTAAAAAGCCTCCAATTGAATGGGAAGAACTATTTCGGAGTAATTTAGTTCGGAGTTCGGAGGGATTAAGCTTTAAAACTCCGAACTACGAACTCCGAACTCATAACTATTTTTTGATCTCTGCCATCATCTTCGAAGAGGGCAGTTCCGCTTTCATCTCAATCTTTCCTTTAAAGTCCTTTAAAAACTTTTCGACGGTAACATCCATCTTGCTGAAGAAGAGCTTGGGATAGATTCCCATGAGGAAGATCAGGGCCACCATCGGAATAAGGGTGATGATCTCCCGTGCATTGAGATCCTTCAGCCCTTCGTTCTTGGGATTGGTAATCTTTCCAAACATCACTCGCTGGAACATCCAGAGCATGTAGGCTGCACCCAAGATGACTCCCGCCGCGGCTAGGACCCCATAGGTGACATTGGCCTGGAAGGCCCCAAGCAGGATCAGAAATTCTCCTACAAACCCGTTCGTCCCGGGAAGCCCGATGGAGGAGAGGGTGATGATCATGAAGAAGGTGGCATAGATCGGCATCACCTTCGAGAGCCCTCCGAACTCGGAGATCATCCTGGTGTGGCGTCGTTCATAGATCATTCCGACGATCAAGAAGAGAGAGCCCGTGCTGATCCCGTGGTTGAGCATCTGATAGATCGACCCCTGAACTCCCTGCGTATTCAAGGCAAACATCCCTAACATGACGTATCCTAAATGGCTCACACTCGAGAAGGCCACCAGCCTTTTCAGGTCGGGTTGCATCATGGAGACCAGCGCCCCATAAATAATTCCAATGAGCGCCAGCACAGAGATCAGAGGCATCAGGTCGAAGGCGGCATTCGGAAAGAGGGGCATGGCAAACCGGATGAATCCATAAGTCCCCATCTTCAGCAAGACTCCGGCCAGAATCACACTCCCGGCCGTCGGCGCCTCGGTATGGGCATCGGGCAACCAGGTATGGAATGGAAACATCGGAACCTTGATGGCAAAGGCCAGGGCAAAGGCGCCGAAGAGCCAGTACTGGGTCCCGACCGGAATTCCAAGCTTGTAGAGCTCGAGCACATCGAAGGTCGCCCTGCCCGTTGCCTTCAGATTGATGAAATAGAGGACAAGAATGGCAACCAGCATCAGCACGCTTCCCGCCATGGTGAAGAGGAAGAACTTGATCGCCGCATAGATTCGCCTCTTGGGATCTCCCCAAACGCCGATGAGAAGATACATCGGGATGAGCATCACCTCCCAAAAGACATAGAAGAGGATGAGATCTAAAGCAACCAAAGCACCCACCATTCCTGTCTCGAGGAAGAGGAAGGAGATCATAAACTCTTTCACCCGGAAGGTGATTGCTGTCCAGGAACAGAGGACGCAGAGAACGGTCAGGAAGGTGGCCAATAAGACAAGAAGGAGGCTGATCCCGTCGATCCCCAGTTTGTAACTGATCCCAAAAGATTCAATCCACCACCAATCCTCAACAAATTGCATCGCCGCTGTAGTGGAATCGAATTGAAAGAAGAGGGGAATCGAGACGATAAACTCAATGAGGGCGAGGAGCAGGGTCACGACCCGGATGGTATTGTCCTTTTTTATGAAGAGGAGAACCACCGCCCCCAAGAGTGGGAAGAAGATCAGAAAGGATAGGATGGGAATTCCCAAGATTGTCATGAAACCAACTCCTTTTTGTACACGAATAATTCGAATGACAACAAATTAGGCGAATGAAAATTCGAGAATATTCGGTGAATTCGCTCTCATTCGGTTTATTCGCTCCATTAATAGAAGATGCCCCGCATGATATAGTAGATGACAAGGATCAATCCGCCAATGACCATGGAAAAAGCGTAGTTCTGAACCAGTCCGGTCTGCATCCTCCTTGCCACACTGGAGATCCACCCGATCAGATAGGCAATCCCATTGACCGTTCCATCGATGATGAACTCGTCAAATCCTTTCCACAGAGCCGTGCCCAATTTCTTTAGAGAGTCGACGAAGAGAACCTCATAGAGTTCATCAATGTAATACTTGTTGAACACCAGCCGGTACAATCCCTTCCATCTCTCAGACAGAAGTTTTGGCAGGGCCGGATTCCTCACATAGAGGAGGTAGGCGATTCCGATTCCGAGGAGGGCAATGCCCACAGAGAGGGCCATCAAGAAGAGCTCAAGCGCAGCCGAATGTCCCCCTGTTGCACCTCCGCTTGCCCAGGCCTCCGAGATGATGGAGATTCCGGCATGGGCTTTTACCGGCTCGGCACTTCCCCCCAACACCGGTGCCAGAAATTCATGGATGTGATTGGCTCCACCCAAAACATGGGGAATGCCCACATAGCCTCCGATGATGGAGGCCACGGCAAGGACCATCAGGGGAACGGTCATGATCTTTGGAGACTCGTGGATATGGTGTTCCACATGGTGATCCACCCTGGATTCCCCAAAAAAGGTCATAAAGAGCGCCCGGAACATGTAGAAGGCCGTCATCCCCGCTGCCACAGCTGCCACCAGCCAGAGCAGGAAATGGCCATGAGAACTGGAGAAGGCCTGCCAGAGGATCTCATCCTTGCTGAAAAATCCGGAGAGACCGGGCACACCCGCGATCGCCAGTGTGGCGATTAAGAACGTCCAGAAGGTGATGGGAATCTTCTTTCTGAGATTTCCCATCTTCCTCATATCCAGTTCTCCGCTCAGGGCATGCATGACACTTCCTGCGCCGAGAAAGAGAAGCCCCTTGAAGAACGCATGGGTCATCAGGTGAAAGATCCCTGCGCTGTAAGCTCCCACGCCCACGGCAAGAAACATGTATCCCAACTGGCTGATCGTCGAATAGGCAAGGACCTTCTTGATATCGGTCTGGCAGAATCCGATGGAGGCGGTATAGAGGGCGGTGGCCACACCCACAATCGCCACGATGGCCATAGCGATGGGCGCCATGTTGTAAAGGATGCTACACCGGGCGATCATATAGACGCCTGCCGTCACCATCGTGGCGGCATGGATGAGGGAGCTGACCGGTGTGGGACCTTCCATTGCATCGGGAAGCCAGACATAGAGAGGAATCTGTGCCGACTTCCCGCAGGCTCCAACAAAAAGCAGAATGGCGATGGCAGTGACCGTTGCCGTATCAAGTTTATTGGCATTGGCGAAGACCTCGGTGAAATCAAGGGTCCAGATCCCGTGCTGGCCCAGACTGGTGAAGAGGAGGAACATCCCCAGGATAAAACCGAAGTCACCCACCCGGTTGACGATAAAGGCCTTCTTCCCTGCATTCGCAGCGGAATCCTTCTCATACCAGAAACCGATGAGAAGATAGGAGCATAGGCCCACGCCCTCCCATCCCACGAACATCAGGAGGAAGTTGTTGGCCAGGATGAGATTGAGCATCATGAAGACGAAGAGGTTGAGATAGGTGAAGTACCGTGTGTAACCCGGATCGTCATGCATATACCCTACAGAGTAAATATGGATGAAAAAGCTGACCCCTGTAACGACGAGGGCCATTAAAATGGAGAGGGGATCGATCTGGTAACCGATGACGGTTTGGAAAGAGCCTGAGACGACCCAGTCAAAGAGGATTTTTTCAAAGTGGCGTTCAGTGGCCGGTTTTCCGATCAACTCGAAGAAGATGAGGATGGAGGTGAGAAAGGAAAGGCCGATGGCCGATGGGCCCACCACGCTGACAACACCCTTTCCCAGACGCCCTCCCAATAATCCGTTGATCAGAAAACCGATTGCCGGAAATAGAGGGATCAACCAGACTAAATCTAACATGAAGGACTCCTTTAAACTGACATTGCGGATTTCGGATTGCGGATTTCGGATTTTTTATTCCGAATTCTGCATTCCGCATTCCGCATTTGGATCACCACTTTAAGAGATTGATCTCATCGATATTGATCGTCTCTCTCGAACGGTAGATCATCACAAAGATCGCCAAACCGACGGCTGCCTCAGCAGCCGCCACCGCCATCACAAAGAAAGCGAAGAGAACCCCATCCATCGACTGAAGAAAGCGTGACAGGGTGATGAAGGTCAGATTGACCGCATTGAGCATCAACTCAATACTCATAAACACCACGATCGCATTGCGACGGGTCAGCGCTCCGATCACACCGATCGTGAAGAGGATGGCACTCAGAATCAGAAAGAGGGCAGGCGGAATGGCTGGAACGACCCACATAGTCAACTCTCCTTACTTCCTTTTTTTGCTCAGAATGACGGCGCCGATAATGGCCGCTACGAGCAGGATGGAGACAATCTCAAAGGGAAAAAGATATTGCGTGAAAAGAACCTCACCCACTGCTTTTACATTGGCGGCCATCTTTTCGGTCGTATAGGGACCTGTCTTGCCTGTCGGGGATTTGGCCACGACAGAGTAGAGGATCCCAAAGAGAAACAGGACGGCCAAAAAGCCTCCGATGACCTTTGAATAAACGATTTTCAACCTGGAACGCAGTTCGGTCTCCAGATCGAGAAGCATGATGACGAAGACAATGAGCATCACGATCGCACCCGCGTAGACAACCACCTGGACAATGGCAATGAACGGGCTGTATAGCAACAGGTAGATCACAGCGACACAGAGCAAGGTCAGAACCATGAAGAGCGCACTGTGGATGGGGTTTTTTCGAGTAATGACCAGCAGGGAGGCAATGATCGAGAGAAAGGCCGCCCCCATAAAGATCAACCACTGGAAGAGGATCCCAAAATTTTCAGCCATTGTTTTACTCCAGATTTTCTTTTTTTTCTGTTAATTACGCTTTGCCCTATGCGCTATGCTCTATGCTCTTTTATAATTATGGGTTGAACTTCTTCTGCTCCAGAAGCTTCTCCGTGGTCATGAGAAAAGGCGTCCTCTGCTCTTCCACCCACTCATAATTCTTTCCCATAAAAATGGCATTGACCGGACAGGCCTCCTCACAATAACCGCAGAAGATGCATCTCAGTACATCCAGTTCATAGGTGAGGGGGTAACGTCTGCCCTCCTCATCCTCGGCCGTCTCAATAGTGATGCACTGGGAAGGACAGACCGCCATGCAGAGGCCACAGGCCACGCATTTCGTCTTCCCCTGCTCATCCTTCTCAAAATATTGAATTCCCCTCCAGCGTTTCGCAGGAGGCACCTTCTCCTCCGGATACTGGATCGTGATCGGTCTGGAGAAGAACCGGCCTAATGTGAATTTCAAACCTTTTAATAATGGGAGTATCATTTTCAACCCCTTTAAATCTTTTTCTCTAACCCCCCTGATCCCTGACTTACCCCTTCAATGAAACGATCAATGCGGTGACCACAAGATTGACCAGGGTCAGAGGAAACAGAATCTTCCAGCCGAACTTCATGATCTGATCATACCGGAGCCTGGGGAAGGTCCCCCTCTGCCAGATGAAGAAGAAACAGAAGACAAAGAGCTTTGCACAGAACCAGACCACTCCGGGAATGAAATCGAGCTGCGGCAGGGGAGCCTGCCATCCGCCCCAGAAGAGGGTCACGGCTAACGCACCCATCGTGATCATATGGGCATATTCGGCCATGAAGAAGAGGGCAAATTTCATACTGCTGTATTCAATATTGAATCCGCAGGCCAGCTCTGACTCTGACTCAGGCATGTCAAAGGGGGTCCGGTTGATCTCTGCCAGACCACAGATGATATAGAGAACAAAAGCGACAGGTTGATACCAGATATTCCAGTTCCAGAATCCTCCGGCCTGCAAGCTGATGATCTCGGTAAGCCTTAGACTTCCGGAGAGGATGATCACACCGATGATCGAAAGGCCAAGGGCGACCTCATAACTGATCATCTGCGCGGCGGCCCGCAGAGAACCGGTCAGACCATACTTGTTGCCGGAAGACCATCCTCCCAGGATTATTCCGAATTCTCCGAGGGAGGCGATGCCGAAGATGTAAAGAAGCCCGACATCGATGTCCGCAATCCGAAGTTTGACCACCCAGTTCGTCCCGGGAATGGTAAATTGATCTCCAAAGGGGATCACGGCAAAGAGAGCAATGGCCGCAATGATAGAGATCATGGGCGAGAGGACGAAGATCGCTTTATCCGCCCTCCCCGGAACAAGATCCTCTTTGAAGAAGGCCTTGATGCCGTCGGAAAATGGCTGCAACAGTCCAAAGGGACCGCAACGATTAGGGCCAAAACGGATCTGGATATGGCCCAGGACCTTCCGCTCGAGCCAGGTCAAATAGGCTACGGAGAGCATCAGGCAAGCAAAGACCGCCACACACTTTACAATCATCTCAATGAGAAGATATAACACCTGCATCCTGCTTCTCCTCTAAGAGATTTCTGAAAAAATCCTGAAATCTCTGATTGCACAGATTACGAAACGATTACACAGATAAGAAATGCATTGAAATAAAAAAATCTGTTTAATCATTTTTTGAAATCTGTGTAATCAAGAGAGCTTATAGTAGTTTTTCAGAGCTCTCCTACCGTTTCTCTACTCTTCCGATGAAGACCTTATATTCGGGTCGCTGACCGATAGTATCAATCCCATGGGCGAGAAGGTCGTTCACAAACACCGGGAAGAAGGGGGCTGAAAAATAGGCCACCCCTTCCGGCAGGTCTCCGGAAACCCGGCAGACCGTCTCCACCTCCCCCCTTGGAGAGGCGACCTTCACCCTATCCCCGTCTGCTAATTTTGCCCTGCCCGCATCCTTTGGATGAATCTCAATGCACGAATCGGGAAAGACCTTTGCCAACCCCTCTGCCCTCTTGCTCGTCGTTCCGATTCCGTAATGGTAGTGGAATCCTCCGGGAATAATCGATAAGGGGTATTGATCATCGGTTTTTTCAACCATCTCTCCATATTCGACCGCATTGAATCTCTTTCTTATCCCGTTGCCGAGGGGCCACTGAACTCCGCCCTTCTCCAGATTGGAATAGGTGACACCGGAATAGAAGGGCACCAGTTGGGCAATCTCCTTCATGATCCCGCAAGGATCCTCACAATCCATCGGATAACCCATCCTCCTCGACAGCTCACACAGGATCTGCCAGTCAGGCCGGGAATCACCCACCGGAGAAATTCCTTTTCTCACACGCTGAACTCTCCTCTCCATATTGGTGAAGGTTCCGTCCTTCTCTGCAAAACTTACCCCTGGCAGGACCACTTGCGCATAACTTCCGATGTGGGTCATGAAGATGTCCTGAACTACTAAAAAATCGAGCTGATGGAGACTGTTCTTAAGGCGCTCCAGATTAGGAAGGGTAATGAAGGGGTCTTCACCGAAGAGGTAGAGAGCCCTGATCTTCCCATCGGAAATCTGATCAAACATCTCCATGTAGGTGAGGCCTGGCTCTGAAGGAATCTTGCTTTTCCACGCCTCTCCAAACCTCTTGCGGGTCTTTTCATCATCGACCTTCCTATAGCCGGGAAGAAATTCAGATAGCGTCCCCATATCAGAGGCGCCCTGAGCATTGTTCTGGGTGAGCATCGGGTAGAGCCCCCCGCCGGCCTCTTCGGTCTCTCCTGTCAACAGGGCCAGATTGCAGAGGGCCTTCACCGTCTCCGCTCCGTTCAGATGCTGCATCACCCCGGACCCGAAGACAATCGCCCTCCTTCTGGCCGATAGATAGAGACAGGCAAGGGCTTCGAGAGCATCCGTTGAGATTCCTGTTGCCTCCCTCACCAACTCAGGCGTAAACCTCTCCACCGAAAGGCGCATCTTTTCAAAACCCTCTGTCTTCTTCCCAATAAAATCCTTCGACAAAGCGCCCTTCTCAATCAGGAGACGGATCAGGCCATTGATCAAAGCGAGATCGGTCCCAGGCAGTGGCCTCAGCCAGAGGTCTGCCCATTTCTCCCATTGAATCTTTCGCGGATCGATCAGGACGATCTTGGCGTTGTTGAAACGGACTGCCTCCCTCATCCTATTGCTGAAGATGAGGTGGTCGTCATAGACATCCGCACCAATGAGAAGGATGAGGTCCGCTTTGGCCACATCCTCCATCGAATGGGTCATCGCCCCCCATCCGAGAGATGCCATCATTCCGTAAAGGGCGCAACTGCTGGAGAGTCGGGCCCCATTGTCAATATGATTCGTGCCGATGCAGGCTCGCATCCATTTCTGAAAGAGGTAATTTTCCTCATTCGTTGCCCTTGAGGAGGAGATCCCTCCAATGCTCCGGGGGCCGTACTTCTCCTTCACCTCATGGAGTTTCGTAGCGATCAGGTCGAGCGCCTCATCCCAGGAGGCTTCCACAAAGGCTCCGGACTTTTTTATCAGGGGCTTCTGAAGTCTGTCAGGATGGTGAACGAAATCGTAACCGAACCTTCCTTTGACGCAGAGGCTTCCCCGATTGACGCCGGCCTCACCCATGGTCGTGACCTTGACCAGTCTCTTCTTTCCGAGGGTGTTCAACTCCAATTGACACCCGCAACCGCAGAAGGTACAGGTTGTCTGGACTCTCTCTAATTGCCATATCCTTCCCTTGATCTTCCCGAGATTCTCCGTCAGGGCGCCCACCGGACACATGTGTATGCATTCCCCGCAGGAGATACAGTTCTCTTTTCTCGCCGCCTTGATAGAAGAGGAAAATCCATGTTCCGCCACCTCGATCACATCCGCTCCCGGACCATCGATGCAGGCCTGAACACAGCGCAGGCACATGACACATCGATCCCGCCACTGTCGAATCAGCGGAGTGCCATACTCCGAAGGAGGCCTCTCGATCTTCTCGGGTGGAAACTCATTCTTCTCGATTCCAAACTCATAGGTGCGGTTCTGAAGCTCGCATTCCCCTCCTGCATCGCAGACCGGACAGTCCAGGGGATGATTGACAAGCAAGAATTTCAGGGCCTCGATCCTCATCTTCTCCACGCGTTCTGTTCGTGTATGGACCACCATTCCGTCAACAACAGGCGTGGCGCAGGAGGCCATGGGTATCTCCGCGCCCTCTACATCGACCAGACAGATACGGCACGATTTGATCAGGGTCAATCTCTTCTGGTAACAGAGGGTGGGAATATGGATCCCATTCTCTCTGGCTACCTCCAGAATCGCCTGGTCTGGTTTTGCCGTGATCTCTTTTCCGTCAATCGTCAGCTTAACCATCTTTTATACTATCCTTCACTCACCCCCACCCCATGCACTACATAGGGTGCATGACTGTCCTGAACCTCACATGGTTCAGGGCTTTCCCTCCCCCGTCAGGGGGGAGGGTTTCAATATGAGCTACCCTCATCTACCAATAAATCCCCTCTCCCCTTGCGGGAGAGGGTTAGGGTGAGGGGGGTTACACTGCAAACAATCCTACCCGCACACACCGGAGGCAGCGCTCGGCTTCCTTCAATGCGGTTGGAATGGATAACCCCTTTTCCACCTCATCGAAGATCCACTTTCTTGAGTCAGGGGGAAGCATCTCTAACATCGCCCTCTTCTGCCCGCCCGGGACCCCGATTTTTTCATCCTTGTTAAAGACCTTGATCTTTTCAACGATGGCCTCTAAACGTTCCTCCTCTGACTCCTTCACTTCCATCCCTTGTAGGAAGGCGTCGATCTTTTCGGCCGCCCTTTTTCCATGGCCCGCTCCGCGGACGAGAACATCCGGGCCGATCACACAATCCCCTGCGGAGAAGATCCCTGCGCGGTTTGTCTGAAACGTTCCTTCCTGCACAGCGATGGTAGAGCGCTTCGTCGTTTTCACCCCGTCCTTCTCTTCGAGGAAGGAGAGGTCGATCGCCTGCCCGATTGCTGGGATCACGATATCGGCCTCGATGAAGAATTCCGAACCTTTGATCGGGACCGGCCGGCGCCTTCCACTCTCATCCGGTTCACCCAATTCCATCCGGATACATTCCATTCCGACTACTTTTCCATCCTTTTCAATGATCCGGACCGGATTGCAGAGGTAATGAAACTTCACGCCCTCCTCTTCGGCATCGTGGATCTCCACCCGATCCGCTGGCATCTCCTTCTTTGTCCGGCGATAGACCAGGTTCACATCTGCTTTGCCGATGCGAAAGGAAGAACGAACGCAGTCGATCGCCACATTTCCGCCTCCCACGACCACGACTTTCTTTCCTTCGGGATAGGGGTCTCTTCCAAGGTTGATCTCAAGGAGATAATAAACTCCGGGGATGAATCCTTTATATCCTTTATCCTCTCCCTCAACACCCATGGGGGTATTGGTGTGGGCTCCCACACCGATGAAGATGGCTTTGTATCCCTGCTCGAAGATCTGGGAGAGGGTGATGTCCTTCCCCACCTGGGTGTTGTATCGGATCTCCACGCCCAATTGTTCCACGAGGTTTGTTTCATATCTAACAATATCTCTCGGAAGCCTGTAGTCAGGGATTCCAACGGCTGCCATTCCTCCTGGTTCACCCAGCCTCTCGAAGATGGTGACAGGGTAACCTTTGAGGCCGAGGTAGTAGGCGCAGGTGAGGCCGGCAGGGCCGGCTCCGATGATGGCCACTCTCTCGGATTGGGAAGGAATTTTGGCGCTCCCCGGCTCCCTTCTTTTCTCCAGTTCATAATCCGCCACAAATCGTTTGAGCCATTTGATGGAGACGCATTCATCCACATTCTGCCGGCGGCAGTTATCCTCGCAGGGGCGAACGCAGACCCTCCCAAGAATTCCCGCAAGACAGGTCGCTTCCCGGATGGCAGCAAGGGCTTCGGAGAACCGCCCTTCCCTGATCAATTCGACATAGCGGGTGATGGGAAGATGCGAAGGGCAGGCGCTTTCGCATGGAGCGGTGACCTTCACCTTATACTCTTCGCGCGTGATCTTCTTCTTTGACTGAATGGCATCTGAGAATTGGGCCTTAAAATGATCGATGGCCTGGAGCACAGGTTTGGGTCCGGTCTGTCCCAGATTGCATTTGGAGCTCTTCTCAATCGTCTCGCCTAAATATCTCAACTGGTCTAAATCCTCTGTCTTTCCTTCCCCCTCTGCAATCCGGTTCATAAGGGTTGACATAATCCGGGTTCCCACCCTGCAGGGTGTGCATTTTCCGCATGATTCTTTCTGGATTGCTTCCAGGTAAGCCCGAATGAGGTCGATGATATTGACCTGAGGGTCCCGGATGGCGATCCCATCCCATCCGATGAAGGCCTTGATCTTCTTCTCTCTGTCGAATTCAAGGGGAAGATTGAGATTGGGGACGGGTTGCCTCTCTCCCTCGGGTTTTCCGCGATTATCTACAACCTTTCCGCCCCAACTGCTAAAAAGGATGTCTGTCATAAGAACCCCTTCATTTAATGATCAATGCAAAATGCAAATTGAAAAATAAAAAATGTAAAATTTTTTCTAATTTTTTAATTGCTAATTTTACAATTTATAATTTGCAATGTTCTTTTCTACCGATCGATTTCTCCCAGCACGATATCGATGCTCCCGATCGTAGAGACCACATCCGCAATCAGACTCCCTTCGATCATCCTGGGAAGGGCGCTCAGATTGAGGAAAGAGGGTGGTCGAATCCTCACCCGGAAGGGATGGTTCGATCCGTCGCTCACAATATAGAACCCAAGTTCTCCCTTCGAGGCCTCCACGCTCGCATAGACCTCCCCCTTGGGAGGCTGAAAGCCTTCGGAAGCGATCTTGAAATGACGGATGAGCGATGCGATATCTTTGAGGACCATCTCCTTCTCCGGCAGAACGACCCGTGGATCATCAGCAAGAACAGGCCCCTTGGGCAGCCTTTCCAGCGCCTGTTTCACAATTGAATTCGCCCACTCCATCTCTCTGAGTCGGACATAGTACCGGTCAAAGACATCGCCCACCGAACCAACGGGGATATCGAATTCGAAATCCTCATAACTCGAATAGGGAAAGGCCTTTCTCACATCATACTTCACCCCGGAGCCACGCAGCGTTGGCCCGGTCACACCCCAGTTGATCGCATCCTCCTTGGAGATAAATCCAACTCCCTTGGTCCGTTTTAGCCAGATCACATTCTTCGTGAGAAGGGTTTCATACTCTTTCATGTGGCCTGGAAAAGCCTCAAAGAAGGCTCTAATCTTCTCCTCGATCCCTTCCGGAAGGTCTTTTGAAACGCCTCCGATTCTCAGGTAAGTCGGGGTAAGCCTTCCGCCAGAAACCTCCTCAAAGATTCTTAAAATCTCTTCCCTTTCCCGGAAGTTGTAGAAGAGGAGGGTCATGGCGCCGATGTCCAGTGCATGGGTTCCCAGCCAGATGAGATGTGCGGCAATCCTCTGGAGCTCGGCCATCATAACTCTCAGGTATTGAGCCCTTTGGGGGACCTCAATGCCTAAAAGTTTTTCGACGGCCAGGACATAGGCCAGGTTATTTCCCATCGCATTGGTGTAGTCCAGCCGGTCGGTGAGGGGGATGACTTGATGATAGGTCCTGCTCTCAGCCAGTTTCTCAACTCCCCGATGGAGATGCCCGATATCGGGAGTTGCCTTTATGATCACCTCTCCATCCAGTTCCAACACAAGCCTCAACACCCCGTGCGTGGCCGGGTGCTGGGGACCCATGTTGATGGTCATTAAACGTGTCTCTGCCATTTCAAACCTCGGGGACAAAGGGTTTGTCAAAGTCCGGTCCTTCAACCGGAAAATCTTTTCTCAAAGGGTGGCCCTCATATCCATCCCAGAGAAGAATCCTTCTCATGTCTGGATGGTTCTTAAAGGAAATTCCAAAGAGGTCATAGGCCTCCCTCTCCAGCCAGTTGGCTGCCTTCCAGATCGATTCAACACTCACCACCGACTCCCCTTCTCCGACCCTCGTTTTCAGCCTCAATCGATGGTTGTTCTTAAAAGAGTAGAGGAGATAGACTACCTCAAAGCGGGGGGACTGAGGAAAATGGTCCAACCCACAGAGATCGGTAAGGAGCTGGTACCGGAGATCAGGGTCGGAGCAAAGGAATTTACAGATCTCGTAAATCTCTTCCTTCGGAACAATCACATTGACCTCTCCCCGAAAGGTCTCCTCTTTCAGGGGGGAGGCCGGAAATTTCTCTTTCAGTTTTTTGATCGTGAGATTTTCTTCCGCCATGAGCTTACTCCCTTATTCTTCCAGCGCTAAACTGCTCCGGACGTTCTTTCGATCCAGAAGCGTCTCCTTTTCGATCTTCTTCTGAAGCTTCATGATCGCCGTGAGGAGCGTTTCGGGTCTGGGTGGGCAACCCGGAACATAGACATCCACCGGAATGATCTGATCCACTCCCTGAACCACACTGTAGGTTTTAAAGATTCCGCCTGAGCAGGCACAGGCCCCGTAAGAAATGACCCATTTGGGCTCTGGCATCTGCTCATAGATACGCTTGACCATCGGAGCCATCTTCTTAGTCAGGGTCCCTGCCACAATCATGAGATCTGCCTGTCTGGGAGATGGCCTGAAAACCTCTGAACCGAATCGTGAAATATCCCACGTCGCCGAACTGGTGACGATCATCTCCAGGGCGCATCAGGCAAGACCAAAGGTCACCGGCCAGATCGAATACTTTCGACCCCAGTTGACGAGCCAATCCAGTGCAGGCATAAGAGGGGTTTTCCCAAGGTAGGTTTCTATTCCCATTCCAGTGCTCCTTTTTTCCAGATATAGATGTAGGCAATGATCAAAATCCCAAGAAAAACAGCCATTGAGATGAAGCCAAAGACCTTTAATTCCTTGAAGATCGCTGCCCAGGGATAGAGGAAGACGATCTCGATATCAAAAAGCAGAAAAAGCATGGCGATGATGTAGTATTTGATCGGAATCCTCCGGAAGGAGGAACCAATGGTGGGCACGCCGCATTCATAGGGCGCCTGTTTCAGGGCGGTTGGTTTTCTCTGGCCCAGGAGGTGGGAGGCAATAATGGCAAAACAGGCAAAGGCAATGGCAATACCAATATAAAAGAGGATGGGAAGATATTCTATCAGCATCATACCTCCCTATTTGTGAAAATTTTCTTGTTCTTCGACAAAGTACAAAATTACCTCTCTTTTGTCAAGAAAAATCTTAAGAAAAATGGTGGAAAAATTTAAATTTTTTCAGTTCAGATAATTAATTGTTTTTACTTGATATTTTAATCTATTTGGCAACTCCATTAAAATTTAAAAAATAATTAGTGAAAAAAATAACATTTAACCGTTAAAGGTGCATAAAAGCTATTGTAGCAACCCATATTTTGCCCGTTACCCTTTAAATTTCTCAATCCGTACGGCAGATACTTTCAGGTCCGTAATCTTCGATTCAGGGTCGAGCACTGTATTGGTGAGGAGATTGACAGGCGCTTCGGAAAAGTGAAATGTGGCAAAGACCACTCCGCCCGGCACCCTATCCGTTACCTTCACCTTTGTAATAAAATCACCTCTTCTGCTTTCAATTTTCACCCGATCTCCGTCGCTGACTCCCAGCCTCTTTGCATCGGATGGGTTTATTTCCACAAGGCTCTCCGGACGCATCTTATTGAGGAGCTGGACCTTTCTGGTCATACTGCCTGCATGATAATGGTAATAATCCCTCCCTGTGCTCAGAATGAACGGGTAATCCTTGTCAGGCGCCTCTGGAGGAGGAGTATAATCTACCGGAACAAAGAGGCCCTTCCCTCGCACAATTTTTCCCCTGTGCAGGATTGGCGTCCCTGGATGGTTTGTGTCAGGACATGGCCACTGAATGCCTCCGGACTCCAGTCGTGCATAGGTGATGCCGGCAAATTGTGGAGCCACTGTCCTTATCTCTTCGAAGATCTCTTCCTCATTCCTGTAACTCATCGGATAGCCCAACCTCGATGAGAGTTCAGAGATGATCTCCCAATCCGGTTTGGCTCCATCCGGTCCTTTTAGCGCCTTTCTCACTCTCTGTACCCTTCTCTCGGTGTTCACAAAGGTGCCGTCCTTTTCCAGGAAACAGAGGGAGGGAAGGACGACATGGGCTATTCTTCCTGTTTCAGTCAAAAAGATGTCCTGAACCACGAGAAGCTCCAGCCCTGCATAGGCCTTCTCCAGATGAGAAAGATCGGGATCTGTGACCATGGGATTTTCACCCATGATGTAGATGGCCTTTACTTTCCCATTCAGGGCTGCCTGGCTCATCTCGATGATAGTCAACCCGGGTTTCTCTGATAGAGGAACCTCCCAGTGGCTCTCAAATTTTTCTTTTATCTCTTTTAGAACCACTCCCTGATATCCCGGATATACGGTGGGCAGACATCCCATGTCACAGGCGCCCTGGACATTATTCTGACCCCTCAGGGGATTGACACCGCTTCCCGGCCTTCCCAGTTGGCCGCAGAGAAGGGCAAGGTTTGAGATCGCTTTTACTGCATTCGTTCCTGTCGAGTGCTGGGTAATGCCCATGCAGTAGAGGATGGCCCCGTTTTTTGCCGATCCATACATTCGTGCAGCCTTGATCAATTGCTCTTTAGGGATCCCGGTGATCTCCTCCACGAACTCCGGTGTATACCGGGAAACCTTCTCCTTGACGGCACCAAAAGCTTCTGTATGCTGATCGATAAACGGTTTATTATAAAGGCCCTCTTTGATGATGATGTGAGCAAGCCCGTTCAACCATGCGATATCGTCTCCGGGTCTGGGTTGAAGCCAGAGGGTGGCTTCTTCCACCAGGTCTATCTTTCTCGGATCGATGACGATGAGTTTGGCGCCATTGAAGCGGGCATGATGTCTCAGCAACATTCCGATCACAGGATGGGTCTCTGTGGTATTGCTCCCTGTGACCAGCAAGACATCCGCTTCCTTCAGATCCGCAATGGAATTGGTCATAGCTCCGGAACCTAATGTGGTGGCCAGCCCGACCACCGTGCTGGAGTGTCAGAGACGGGCACAGTGGTCAACATTGTTCGTGCCGATGGCGGCCCTGATCAATTTCTGGAAAAGATAGTTATCCTCACACGTGCACCTTGCCGAAGCGAGGCCTGCGATGCTGTCAGGACCGTTCTTCTCTTTTATCTCCTTTAACTTTGCGGAGACATAGGTCAACGCTTCATCCCAGGTCGCCTCTCTGAATTCGCCATTCTTTCTGATCAGGGGGGTGTGGAGCCTTTCGGGGCTGTTCACAAATTCGTAGCCAAACCTTCCCTTCACGCAGAGAACTCCCTTATTGGTCCCCAGGTCTTCTTGTGTTGTGACCTTGATCAACTTGTTGCCAACGACGTTCACCTCGAGGGAACATCCCACACCACAATATCCACATATCGTGGACACTCTCTTCACCTGCCAGGGCCTTCCCTTGATGGGGCTGATATTCTCCGTGAGGGCTCCCACAGGGCATGCGGCCAGACATTCGCCGCAGGAGATACACCTTTCAGGTTTCTTCACCTCGACCCTGGCATCAAAACCGCTCGACTCAAGATCGAGGACATCCCTTCCTACTATCTCCCTGCAGGTTCTGATGCATCTGCTGCAAAGGATGCACCGATTCGGATGGTATTTGATGGCAGGCGTGGAATAGGTCTTGTACTCTTTGACCTGTGCATCGACTTTATACTCCGCTCTTTGAATCCCGTATTCATAGACATAATCCTGAAGATCACACTCTCCGCCCTTGTCACAGACCGGGCAGTCGAGGGGATGTTTCACCAGCAGGAACTGAAGGACTTCTTTTCTCAACTCCAGACTCTTCGGAGTATCGGTTTCGATCACCATGCCATCCATTGCCCGTGTGTTGCAGGCGGTGACAGGGTTCTCAAGGCCCTGAACCTCCACCACACACATTCTGCAGAAGCCTGTGGGGATAAGGCTCTCCATGTGGCACAGCGTTGGTATGCGGAAACCATTCTGTTGTGCGATCTTCAAAATGGTTGCGCTTTCTTCTGTCTCAATAGCCCTGCCGTTAATGGTAATCCTCATTGCGATCTTCTCCTCAAAGAATTGAATGCCCCCATTATATATACTGGTTATTCCCCTTTTAGTTACTTTTTAAAACTTTGTGAAAAATTTAATTAGTCCATAATTCAATAGAACAACCCCTCAAATTTGTCAAGCAAAAAGGATGAGCAAAAAGGAAGAGAGCTCTGGAAAACCCTTCAAATCCTTAGCAGAGACCTCTGTAATCTGTGTAATCGTTTCATAATCTATGGAATCAGAGATTTCTGGACTTTTTCAGAAATCTCTTTTAGACTCCGCCCAAAGGAGGTCCAAGGGATATCCCTAATGTACGACGTATCTGGGAGCCAATGGGTGGACATCCTTTGACAAAGATTCCTTGATTTTTCATCCTTGATGCACAGTTTCCTATTAAGATTGTTCCTTTGGGACATCCGCTGATATGTTTTCCTATTCCAATATGGATTTTCCTGTCCTGCAATCGGTGATCATCAAGGGCCGAGTGGTAATTTTGCAGGAATACCAACAGTGTTGAAAGACAGGCGCTGCAAGACCCTTCATCATGGACGATGACATCGGGGAAGGGGATGGAAATTCTGGAAGGAGGAGGAGCGAAAGGCTTCTCCCATTGAAGGGAATCCTTTGGTTCGATAGAAATTCTCTCTATCGCAATTTGCCCCAATCCCTTTTCTGCTGACAGTTTGAGATGGGGTACTCCTTCCGGATCAAAACCCATCAGTCGAGTGGCAACAGCATCTGCAGATAGGGCATTCTGACCCACGACGATGATTCCCATCTCTTTCTTTTTCCCATAAGCAGGTCCCATTCCCTCCATCCCTACAGTGCCATCGATGATGGCAAAATGGGGGAAAAGCACCGTTGCCATTTCTGATATGGCAATATCCAGCTCTTTATAACCCCGGGTGATCTCTTTTTTACAACGGAGTTGGTGCAGTTTCACTTTGTCTCTTCGCCATAAACAACCCTTCATATTTTTAAGGCTCAAGGTAACTTGAGTGTGCATGTGAGTCTTCATGACAGGTATGGATATGATGAAATCGAACTCTTTTAAGATCGAAGGAACTTTGATCTTCTTTATTGCTTTCCCTCCGGGAATCGTCAAATCCACCGGACCGACCTGATCGAAGTCGATGAGTTGAACTTTTTCCTTTTCGCAAATCTCTTTCATCCCTGTCATTTCGAAGGCCTCTTCTGCTTTCACCCCAAAAATGCAGCTCTCGCCGATCACTATTCTATCCGCTCCTCTTTCTTTCAAATGGTGGATGGTCGCTTTAACCACGAGGGGGTGGGTGGTCACCCCACTGCCCGGGTATGCTAATCGAGCCGCATTGGGCTTGATCAGGACCTTCTTTCCCTTCAGATTCGGCAAGGGGAACTCCTGAAGCGCTAACCTCGTTGTTTGATAGGGTTTTATCCCTCGTGAAACGAAGACCAGAGAGTCCATATTTTCGCCATTCAAAAAAGGCCATAGGGAAGATTCTCTATGGCCTTAAAATAAAAGGGCCATGGGATTTCAGCCACCCATGGCCCCAATTCAAATCAATTGAATGGAATTTAAGCACACGGGTGCATGGCTTTGTAGTAGAAGTAATAATAAAAGCCAAACACCCTGTTTGCATTTAAACCCACGGGCTCCATAATTGTCTTTTTAACATGATGAAATATATTTGTCAATTTTTTTGAACCGCTCCAGTATCTAACCTTCTTCTGTATCAAAAATAATTTTTCTGTCCTGCTCAACCTTCCAACGTCTATCCACTAACCGGGTAAGGATCTCCTTGATCTCACCAAAATAAATGCATCGGCCGATGCATTTATCCACACAGGCAGGCTTTTCTCCTCGGTCGACCCGGTGATAGCAGAGATGACACTTCTCTGCAACCCCTTTCTCCGTATCGAACTGCATCACTCCAAAAGGACAGGCCTCAAGGCACGCCTTGCACCCGATACAGGCTTCCGGATCAACAAGGACAATGCCATCAGGTCTTTGAGAGATCGCATCGACTGTACAAGCCTCCTTACAAGGAGGCTTCGAACATTGAAGGCAGCGAGCCGGAGAATAGGTAAGCTTCAACTTGCCGTTTATCTTTTGAACCCCTTTGGTTCTTACCTGTATCCACCGCGATCCCTCAGGAGGGTTGTTCTCCTGTTTGCAGGCCAGCTCACAGGTATCGCATCCCCAGCAGATCTCATTATCGATGATCATTGCAAGTTTTATAGCCATTCTCCTCGCTCTCTCTTAGTAAGGTTTTTTCATAATAGTAAATTCCAATCACCAAATCCCCTGCCTACCGCAGGCAGGCAAATTCCAAATAAGCTCCAATTACCAATGACCCAAACAGTTTGATTATTGGAATTTGGTGATTGGTTATTATTTGGTTATTGGTGCTTGGGATTTGGTTATTCGACACAGTAACACCCTCAGATTAGTCGCGCCCATGGCTGGATCACAGGTCTTCGGATCATTATCTGTCAGAAGGTTGATGTTTGAATCTCTCCATCCATGCCCTGGAGAATCCTTTTCAGGAAACCACCATGCATGCTGGGCTCCGATCACACGAGGATCGATTCCCAATGTCAATCTGGCTTGCTGTAGACATTGACCGCGGGGAGATTCGATGGTCACCCAGTCTCCCTCTTTGATTCCCTCCTTTTTTGCTGTCTCAGGATGGATCTCAACAAAAGGCTCCGGAAGGAGTTCTCTCAGCCAGGGAATCTGCCGATGTTCCGAATGGAAGAAGGCAGTGGGGCGCATCCCTGTAATCAAAATGTAGGGATAATCTTTCAGAAGATCGGGCCGACTGATCGGGGATTCCGGAGGTTCTCGAAACTGCGGCAGAGGATCGTATCCCCATTCCTTCATTCTTGTAGAGTAGAGTTCAACCTTCCCTGTCGGAGTGGAGAATCCTTTCTTAAGGTATTTCCGATACGCCATCTTCCCCTGGAGAAAGCCCTTCTCTTTAAATTCATCGAAGGTCAAACCGGAAGGGGCAAGGATGGCATCCAGGGCGCCCTCAATCGTTGGCCACCAGTGTTCCTTCTGTCCCATCCGGTTTCCGAGTTCATTTAGGATTTCATGATCGGATTTACACTCCCCTACATGGATCACCTTCTGGCGGGCCAGGACATAACCATGCCTCTTCCAGAATTCTGCCACATAGTCCATTTCGACCCATGTGGCTGTCGGGAGAACAAGATCAGCCAACTCAGCCGTCGGCGTTAAGAAGAAATCTGAAACAGCTAAGAATTCGACCTTTTTCAGAGCCTCATAAACCATTGAAGCATTGGCCCGGGTAATCACCGGATTGGAGGAAATGAGAAAGATCATCTTAACTGGATAGGGCTTTTCATAGAGTATAGCATCCCAGACAAACTTCGGATTGAGGATGGCAAAGGCATCTGCCAGTTTAAAAACATCTCCGCCCAACCGTTTCTTCCTCTGCTCAGGAAGAAGGAGTTTATGTGCCCCAAACTGACTGGCGCTCATCGTCGGAGGAGGGACATAGAAGACCATTCCGCCAGGGACATCGATGTTTCCGGTTACAGCAGCCAAGGCAATAAGGATCCGGTTATTATCAACGCAATTGATCGACTGCTCAATGGCCACCCCCCACTGAATGCAGGCAGGCTTTATCGTGGCAAAGAGCCGGGCTGCCTCCCGAATCTTTTCTTCAGGGACCCAGGTGATCTCAGAGACCCGCTTGAGCGGGTACTCCATCACTCGATCTACAAACTCTTTCCAGCCATAGACCCAGTTCTTAACAAAATCCTTGTCGTAGAGCTCCTCTTCAATGATGACATGGAGCATCCCCAATGCCAGCGCCACATCGGTTCCCGGGCGAAGTTGAAGCCAGAGGCCCGAGCGATCCGCCAGTTTGATAAACCTTGGATCGACGACGGTCAGCTTGGCTCCCTTTAAAAGGGCATCAGATAGATAGACCCCTTTGTATTCGTCGGGATTGGAGATGACGGCATTATTTCCCCAGACCATAATGCATCTGGGATCCCCCTCATAATCGCAGACTGGCAGGTTCCCGCAGGTAATGATGGAGGTAGAAACCCTCGGCCCATAACACATGTGACCGGCGGTGAGGACATTGGGTGTGCCAAGGAGATTAGCAAATCGGTAGATGAAGGCCTCATTGTCACGGCCTGTCCCATAGCCAAGGACAATCGATTCAGCTCCATATTGTTTCTTATACTCTTTCATCTTTGAGGTGAGGATATCATAGGCCTCATCCCAGGAGATCTGTTCCCATCTGCCCTCCCCTTTAGTTCCCTTTCTCTTCAAGGGATGGAGCAAACGATTCGGATGGTAAGCGAGCTGAATTGTTGCAATCCCTTTGGGACAGAGAGTCCCCCGGCTGATCGGAGAATCGGGATCGCCTTCGATCCGTATGACTCTGCCATCCTTTACATGCACTAAAACCCCGCAACCGCCGTGGCAGATCCGGCAGTGACTTCGAAACACCTTTTCCTCCGTCGATTGAAAGGCTTCCATCATCACCTCTTTTTAGAAATCTAACAGTTTGCTGAAAAAGTCATTTTAAAAGGGCTGCTCAAAAATAGCCGGATGCAAGGCGCCCCTGCCTTCGCCGAAGCGCCTGCCCTCCGCAAGGCTTCTGGAGGCGGGGCTACGCGCAGGCAGGCGAAATCCTGAGGAGTGAGGTGTACCTGGAGGTACGCCGCAATAAGCCTGCCCCGTGCTCGACACGGGGAAGGATGAGGGCAACGCCGCAGATGGACGTTTTTCGGCAGCCTGCTAAAATATTTCCTTAAAGGCGCGAGCAGCGGTATAAACACAACCTACCCCGCTGATGTATTGGGCCACTCTCAATGTCTCCACGATCTCTTCTTTGGTAGCCCCCGCTTTTATCGCCTGCTGGGTCAATGATTTCACACCTTCAACAGTTCCGTGCGATGCATCCAAAGCCATTGCGATTAAGTATTTAACCTTCTTGGGTAAGGCCCCGTCAGCAATGGCAAATTCTTTGGTGTTATTTACGAGCTTAAGAAGTTCTGGATCGATCTCCTCAAAAATCTTCAAAGGATGTTCGGCCATTTGATCACCTCTCATTTAAAATAACAAAGGTTGAGGTTTAGGTTAAAGTTTCTTTCTTTACCTTAATTCTCAGCCTTAGCCTTAACCTTCTTTCTTGATGTCTCGCCTGAAGGGTTTGGCCAGAATCTCGAGAACCCGGAAGTCAAAAAAGTTGTTGAAATGAGAAGGCCACACAACAATGGCACAATCCGCACCTTTCCCTCTATCCGATGAACTCCCCCCCACCGCAATCGTCTTATCAATGGGGATGGCCCCGCTATCCGCCGCCATGATGGCGCATTCGATCGCCACCTTCATCCCCACACCAAAAAGACACCGGAGGGCTTCGGCAAGGAACTCAGGATAGGAAGTCCCCGAGAATTTAGCGCTGATGGACCGATCCAGACCGGAAAGGATATGGCTCTGCTTGACAACCTTGCAGCCCTTGGATTCCAACTCCTTGAGCGCATTCAGATCAAAGCTCCAGACACCAGGTGAAGATTGGCCCGGATGGGAACTCACAACGACCAGGTTTGTCTCTCCGGCCATCTTCCTCGCAAACTTAAGACCTGTGCCTCCACGGGAGCTT
The DNA here is from genome assembly GCA_030024065.1 of Thermodesulfobacteriota bacterium. Next base: position 2,906 of record JASEIE010000011.1, on the reverse strand, counting down.
GCCACAACGACGCTCTTAATATCCCCCTGCTTTAACCGGTCATATACAATGTCCACCACCTCGTCTGTGTTCTCGACGCCTGACTGATTGAAATAAACGATCGATCGACTTACCCCGTTCATATTTTTCTCCTTTCTGGTAAATAACTCCTTTTTAATAAAGGCTATCTTTCTTTATAGATGAAACCTTCTCCCAATTCAATGGAGAAATGTTGACTGACCGTCTTCGGGTTCTCAAAAAACCAACTGACGGAAAAGGTTTCACCGGGGAAATCTTAAAATTGAATTTTGAAGGTTTGACCCCTTGCCTTGCACTCATGGATTGGCCAATTGGCTCTTCCTTCTCCTGGTGAAAGAGTAGAAATAGTATAAATTGATGGTGGCGGTTAAAGCCAGGCAGAGAAACATGATGGGGTAGTTGCTCAACTGGAGGACGATGCCCATCATCACTGCTCCCATGCCCGTCCCAAAATCGGAAAGGGCCATATAGGTACCTATGGCGGATCCCTTGGAGGACTCTGCAAGGTCAATGGCATAAGCCACCAGGGTTGGATAGAAAAAGGCGTTTCCCGTCCCCCAGATTATGGCAACGAGAATGAACATGGGCAGGGTAGTGGAAAAAGCGAGAATGGTCATGGCAATGATCTGGGCCGCGAGGCAAGGAAAGAGCACCTTTTCTCTACTGTAAATGTCTAATATCTTTCCTCCCAGGCCGCGGCCTAAAATGAGGGTGACGGCCAAAGCGGTAAAGAAGGGGCCGGGATTGGCAACTCCGTGATGCAAGGCATAGAGGGAGATAAAGGCCGTGATAGCGCCCCAGATGAAACTTCCCATGAAAGCCATGATGGCAGGAGGAAGCGTCTCCCGGCTTAAGAGGGGTTGTTTCTCAGCGGATTCTTCCGGGGGAATGGATTCCTGCTTCCCCAATCTCATGGCAATGAAGAGAGCGCATAATGAGAGACCGGCACAGATGAGAAAGAGGATGTTGAAATCGAGAAGATTGATGATGGCGATTCCCAAAGAAGGGGCCAGGGCAAAGGCGATATTGATAGCAAGATAAAAATAACCCAGGCTCTGTCCCCGATGGGCTTCGGGGCTGATCCGGGCAACCAATGTGAACGAGGCGGTGGCAAAGAGGGCCAGCCCAATCCCCTGAAAGATTCTGACGATGAAAAAAGGCCAAAAAGGTTTTGCAATAAGGTAGCCCATTGATGAGAAGGCATAGAGAAGGCTTCCTGCAATCATGAAATTCCTCTCTGGAATTTTTGAAAGGGCTCTTCCCACAAGGGGCCTGAGCATCAAGGAAGAGACACTGAGCGCCCCCACAAGAATACCAATCCCTGCCTTCGTCACCCCCAACCTTGAAAGATAGATTGGAATGGTTGGGATGAGGATGAAGAAGACAGAAGAGAAAACAAATTGGGCAAGGAAACAGAGGGTGAAGTCTCGGGTCAATATCTTCCGGGCTGTCATATCGAAAAATCCACTTTCTTCCTCATATCTTATTGGATAGAAAGCTCCGTGTAAAGGGGGGATGTTGACAGAGGTCATGTTCTCAAAGATAATCGAATCGAAATGATCGAAAAATCAGATTGACACATTGTAATAGCGACATTAAACTTTTCATCTATTCCAGAGAATAAGGAGGCAACGAGGAGATGAACTACACGACGCTTCTGTTCGATGTAAAAGATCATGTGGCCCATATCACCCTCAACCGACCGGAGGCGCTCAATGCGATCAACCTGGAGTGGTCCAGGGACCTGATGTATGCCATTTTGCAATGCGATGAGGATCCCTCGGTCCGGGCCGTCGTCATCACCGGTGCGGGAGACCATTTCTGCGCTGGCGGCGATCTGAAGTCCTTCACCTCGCAGGGCAAGAACCTGCCCTTTCACATCAAGGAGGTGACCACCTACCTACACGCCGCCATCTCCCGGATGACACGCATGAGTGCGCCGGTGATTGCAGCGGTCAATGGGTATGCCGTGGGAGCTGGAATGAGCCTTGCCCTTGCCTGCGACCTCGTTCTGGCTGGCCAGTCTGCCCTTTTTAGTGTGGCCTATACGCGGGTGGGGCTGACGCCTGATGGGAGCATGTCTTACTTTCTTCCCCGCATCGTCGGACTTAAACGAGCCCTTGAGTTGACACTGACCAATCGCATGGTTTCTGCTCAGGAGGCCTTTGAGTGGGGGATGGTCACACGGGTGGTTCCGGATGAAGAATTACTCGCCCAGGCGAACCATACAGCCGTACAGATTGCGTTAGGGCCATTTAAATCGCTCGGGGCGGCGAAGCGTTTGATGCATATGGGATGGAACCAGACCCTCGAAACACAGATGGAGGAGGAAAGCCAGACGATTGCCGATATCACCCGGACTGCAGATACTCAGGAAGGCATCAATGCCTTCATCGAAAAACGGGCACCGAAATATAAAGGAGAATGAGTTAATCATTTTAAATTTTAGATTGCCAATTTTAGATTGAAAAATCGCAAATCTGAAATTTGAAATCTAAAATCGATAGATTCCCTTGAACTCCTCTCCGATTCGTTTTAGAATTACGCCTTAATCATCCCCTCTCCCCCCCTTTAGAAAAGGGGGGTTGGGGGGATTTTGGAGGTCTCAACATGAAGAAGGAAGTCGTCAAAGCGAACATCGTGGTTTTCATCGCCAGCTTCTGTACCCTTGTCATCGAACTGGTGGCAGGAAGGATCATGGCCCCTTATGTGGGCGTCTCCCTCTACACCTGGACGAGCATCATCGGTGTGATTCTTGCCGGCATCAGCATCGGCGCCTATCTGGGAGGATTGCTTGCGGATCGGTATCCTCGAACCTCCACGCTCGGCTGGCTTCTCTTTCTCTCCGGTGTAGGGGCGTTTTCGATCTCGCCTCTAACCAATCTGGT
>JASEIE010000119.1 GCA_030024065.1 Thermodesulfobacteriota bacterium | reverse complement strand
TAGAAACCCTCCACCCTGAAGACAGGAGCCACGTTCCCAAGGAATGCAGCCTTAAGGAAGGGAATATCCCGGCTGGCAGTGGCTCCAAAGAAACGAAAACGCGGATAGTAGCCTTCGAAGACAGGATGAAGAATGTATGACCCATCAGTGGCCAGTTGCGGGTCCGGAATAACACCAGGGCCGGCATACTTCACTATAGGGGAATTTTCCTTACCATAAAAGGCATTCAAGGTAACCATAGTATCCCAGATAACCCCTTTGACCCGAAGGGCATATTCATACCCTTTGCGATTGAAATGACCAGGCGTTTTGATATCTGAGATAGCCGAACCGATGCGACCACCTGGCGGATAAGTAGGATCAGGGAATCGGATATTTGGAGCCCAGATTCCAGCTTCGTCATTACCGAGCGGTACACCCAGATCATTTATGTCATCTGCATTAGGATTAAAGACAAATTCAAAGGCGAGATCTTGGAGCCACTTTGTACTGATCCCAGGATGGAATTCAGATCGGATGAGCCAGATCGGAATCGGGGTATAATCGAATTCGATGTCGTTCAGCCCCAGTGCCCTGCGACTATCAAGAGGATTGATCTGGTCCATCACCCTTAGGCCAAGCAACTCACCCCATGTAACGATTTGCTTTCCCACTCTGAAGAAAAATTTTCCAGGGGTCCAGGTGAAATGAGCCTCCCGCATGATCTGCCAATATTTATCATCGATGTTCAAATTTCCTTTGGATTGATTGAATTGCTTATCATGCCAAGAGGAATCATTATGCTTTAACTGGTAGATCCAATCCCCGGTAATCCTGCTTGAACCGTAAAATTTTAATTGATCGCTGATCTTGTAGTCTGCTTCTATAAAAAGATTCGTGAGGGTTGTCTGCAGACCCTTTTCAGTATCGTAGCGATCTTTATCACTCAAACTAAATCCTGCCTCCTGGCTCATATATCCTAAAATATTGAGTGGTCGGTCAAAAACCAGTAACTCTCTTGCCGTGGAAGGAGAAGCCATTAGAACTCCTGCCAATCCGGCCGCCAGAACTAAGATCCAAAATCTTTTCTTTTCCATAATCTTTTCCTCCTCATTGTCCCTGCCGACATCATGGAAAAAACAATTTGAGTTTCGTGATCTTCTTCTAAAAAGACCCATTGTCGCCTCCTTTCACCTCCTTTCATTCACACAAAAAATCGCAAAGTGCAAAGCGCAAAGCGCATAGCGCATAGCGTCACACTGAAGCTTCTTTCGTCTCCACCGCTAGAGTCTTTTTCCCACTGATAAACTTTGGTTTAATAATATAAATCAGCAATGGATGAAGGATAAATGTCAGTATAACATTCGTCCCCATGATCATTGCAAGGAAAAAACCCACCTGAGCCTGGAACTTCATATCAGATAGGAAGTACCAGGTAATGATGGGAAGAATGATTGTGAGTCCGGTATAGAGGACCGCCTTCCCCGTTGTGCAGACGGATTGGATGATCGTGCTCGCCCAATCCCCTCTCTGAATCGGGAACTCTTCGATACAACGGCTATAGAAGTAGATCGCAAAATCGACCCCAACGCCCACCCCTATTGCAGCGATAGGGAGCGTATTGATTGAAAGCCCGATATCCACTAATGCCATATAGGCGAAGGCCACGCTATTCGCAAAAATAAGCGGTAGGGTAAGCATGAGACCGGCCGTCACCGACATGAAAGATAGGGTGCAGAGAATGAAAATAGCTACAAGTACTGTGAAGTCGATGATGACATGAGCCCGTTTCATTTCCTCATTGAGAGCGATCTCCATCCCGATCCTTCCACCGGCCAGCTTATACTCCCCTTTTTCAACCTTCATAGGGCGATTCTTGAAAAAATCGTATGCCGCATCGCGAATGCGGAGCAGATTATCCGAAGTGTGGTCCGCAAAATAGATCGTAATCTGAGCCTTGTCCAGGGTTCGATCGATGTAGCGCATCATGGTAGCCGTGTCCGTCGTGGACTTCACATAACCCATCAGACCCGTTAATAAATTAGTGTCACGAACCAGTTGGAACCAGATCTGGTCCCCATCATGGAGGGTCACATTGACCATCTTCACTGTGTTGATGATAGAATCGGGTGACTTGTAAATATCGGGCAACCTCTCCTGCATATGCCTGTCAAAGGCCTCAAAGGTGAGAAGGACATTGGGGTCATAGACCGATTCAAATTTTCCCTCGTAGAAGAGCAAAAAATTCTCTGAAGAAGCATCAAAAAGCTTATTGATGGTTGCTTGATCCTGGTTGTAAGTATGGTAAGGCCACAGGAGGGGCGAGCCAGGCGTGGGATCACCGATTTTTAGTTTGCTCACCTGCCAAATGCACAAGATCATTACCAGAACGATGAGCATAGCAACCACATATTTGCTGCTGGGTCCGAGGGCAAAACGTGTTACTTTTTTAATAGCCCTCGCCTGCCAATCTACCTGAGAGCGCTCCTTCGCCCATTTCTCACTGGCCACCTTGAGCGGAATTAAATTGCAGACCGCTGGCACCAAGAACCCAGTTAAGATAATGCTCATCATCCAGAAGCTCATGATAATGGCGAGGTGCTGCATCAGAACGATTTTTGCGAGAATCAACACCAGGAAACCAGCGGCATCTGTGGCCACTGCTACAAAGTTGGGCTTGAACATCGCGCGCATGGTCTCATAGCTCGCCTTGAATCGGTCATTACCGCTGGCATGAAGCTCCTCAAAATATCGATAAGTGATCTGGACTGAGTTGCTGATCATCCGAGCCCCTACGAGAAAGGCGAGAACGTAGAGAAGGGGGCTGAAGTTAACCCTTGTTAAGCCAATAAATCCAAGCCCCCAAATGGTAAGGACGATGGCATTGGTCATTGGAGCAATCATGCCCAAGAAATTTCGGAACATGACAAACAGGATAATGACCATGAGGATGACACTGATGGCAAAAACGGTGTACATTTGGGACTTTAAACTATAAATCCATCCCATCAGCATGGGGAATCCGCTGATGTGGACTGAAGTCTCTCCGTCGGTATAGTCCTTGTCCAATTTCTGGAGGAGGCTAAATACCCTCTCGTAGGAGATATTCTCCTTAAATTCAGTCAAAAGAAGGGCTGCTGTGCCATCCCTTGAGACCAGGGAGCCATTATAGGCTGGGGACGAAAAGATATTCCGCTTCAACAAGTCCATTTCCTGGACACTTAGGGGAACCTCCGGCCACATGATTGGCTCAATGCTGATTTCCCCTTTTTTTAAGGGCTTGACGACTTTCACCGAGCGTGTGGCAATAGAGACCGTCAAGCTCCGATAAACCTCATCCCACATCAGGACTTCATTGTTCATGTTCTGAAACTTCTTCAAAAAGCCATAATTAAAAATATTCCCTTTCTTTGCCTTGAGGGCGATGGCGACGGTTGACCCCCCGCTGCCGAAAACTTGGGAAAAGCGATTATGAAGTTTGAGGTAAGGGTGGTCGTAGGGGAGCATATCTTGCAGGATGACCTCTCCCCGAATATGGAAAGCCCCATAGAGAAACACTCCGGTGATCACCAAGACCCCAATAAGAACTGGCAGCCTATAACGGGATAAGAAGAGACAGAAACGGTCTAATCGTCCAAGTTTTTCCCCACTCTCCATGATTACACCCTTTCCACTACCCTCATATGGTGAGTTCACAACGTCACCTTCTAATATGTAACCTTATTCCAAATCGAGGGATTCTTCTCGTCGTTAAGGTAGATTATCCCACTTCCCCCCACTGCCACAAAACCATAATTACCCCGCCTCGCAATCCCATAGATCCAATCGTAAGTAGCAGGAGGCTTGAACTCAGGAGTCTTCCATGTGCGTCCTTTGTCTCCTGAGGATAAAAACGTACCAAACCCTCCGATCAGAATTGTCTTTCCTCTGTCAGAGCCGACGCAAAACAGTTGGGTCTTAGGGGCGCCTGTCTTAACCTCCCTCCAAGTCTTTCCACCATTCTCCGTCTTAATAACGTAGCCATCAATTCCAACAGCCCATGCTATCTGGAGATTAATGGCCACGACGTCAAACAGAAAGGTACCTCCTTCTATTTCACCCGTCTTCGCCGAAAGCCCATATTCACCCGCCTGTTTCTCCCAGGTTTTTCCACCGTTTCGAGTATGATAAATGAAGCCAAACTCACCTACGGCCCAACCATGAAGCGGATCGCAGAACGATATCGATTTAAGGATAAGATCTTCATCTTTGAACTGGATGCTCCATGTTTTTCCGCCATCCTCGGTATAGAGGATATGGGTTTGCTCGCTTGCTATCCAGCCCTTTAAAATGGTTTCAAAATGGACTTTCATGTGGAAAAAACGAACAGGACTTTTCTGCTTTTCCCAGTTCTTTCCCCCATCTTTTGTATGGATGATGATTCCCTCTTCACCCACAGCCCAGCCATTCTTGTTGTCCACAAAAAAGACCGAACTCAATGTCAAATCCGTTCCCGTATCCTGACGAACCCAGGTCTTTCCACCGTCCACGGTATGAAGAATACACCCCCAACGGCCGCTTGCCCAACCCTCTTTCTCATTCGGGAAACTCGCTGAAAAAAGATCATCATATATCTTCTGTTGAGATCCCCCAAAACTAGGGAACAAAATCCAAAGAGAAAAAATCACAATCCCAATACTGTAAATGACTCGCTTGAAAGGAAACTGCATTGAAATTCCCTCACTCTCCGGGACGATGATTTTGTGGGTCATCTTCTTCAGATCCTTCGGCCCTTGAATCACTCCTCTGTTAGGCCACTGATCACTTCGGCATCTCAATGGTCTTTTTTGTTAACCTCCACCGATTGGCGTAAAGATACTAATTTGATCCCCATCCTTTATGAGATCTTTGGTTTTTTTCAATAGGCCATTGATGAAGATGACCCTTGCCTCATTTTGTGGCAATCGAAGGATTTGAATAAGCTTCTCAATGGTAGATCCCTCATTCATCTCCAGATCAATCCCTTTTTCCGGGATCATCACTTCTTGCAACAGTCTATCGAGCTATATGGAATTTCTTAGAAAACATCTAAAATTTATAAACGCTATCTACCTCTTCTTCTGGAACATCAAAAACATTTCCGCTGGGTAGCAGTTTCTCCTCTAAGAAGAATCTCGGCAACCGATCATCCATTTTTGTAAAACCTACAGCCTCATTAAATTTCCTCTCTGCTTTCAAGACCGATACCCCCAAACTGGTTAAATAATTTTCATCCAGAGGAGCCCCCAACTTCGCTGAAACACAAGAAATAAGATTTTTCTGCAATTCAGGAATATCCAGAAGGGGCAGAGAAGCAAAAAGGCACATCCCAAGGCTATCGATGGCAGCAAAATAGGATTGCAAAAACTGCGAAACAGGCCCCTGTCCGGTGGGAGCACTCGGATTGTAGGCAGGGTTTGCAGGATTTGGAATGGCATTTCCACAGGTATGGTCAGCCCCCATTGTTGAAGTTGCATAAGTCACCCCCGTGCCTTTTAATCCCCGAGGGTCATAGGCCGCTAAACACTGGCTTTTCACATGAGGAATCCTTTTCACTCCTAACTTCTCGCCTGTAAACCTGCATCCGTTGCCAATCATCACACCCTTATCCGTCCCCTTCCCAATCTCTTTGACGAGATCAAGGGCAGCTTTCCCATCTCCCCATGCCAACAACCCTGCCTCCATACAAACAGCTACGGCTCCACCCACATCCATCGTATCTACCCCCACGTCGTTACAAACACGATTAATATGGGCAATGATGTCAATGTCGTTTATCATACAGTTCGAACCAGTCAATCCGATCGTCTCATACTCAAGACCTGAAACGATCACTTCCCCTTTTTCATCTGTAAATATATTAGAACAATTGATAATGCAACCCTGCATGCAGCGATGCACATGTTGGCCATTTGGGCGCTTTTTCATCATCTCAACCATATGCTCACCAGAGATTTTCTCAGCCCCGTCAAATTGCCCGAGCGAATAGTTTTTCGTGGCCAAACATCCATAGGCATTCATCATCATCACTAAGCAAGCTGTCCCCAATTCTTTAAATACTCCGATAAGAGGATGAGACAATATACCTTTTGAAAGCGCCGTGGACTCTTCTCTGAATTTCGTCTGATCCTTCACTTCCACTTTGTCACTATCGGTATCATCAATAATCACCGCCTTTAGATTCTTGGAGCCCATCACTGCCCCCAATCCTCCTCTGGCAGCCATTCTGATATGGAAATCAGGCGTTGTCACTACTACAGAAGCAACCTTGAGTTTCATCTCACCGCCTGGCCCAATAGAAATAATCGCAATGTTATCCCCAAATTCCTTCCTCAACCTCTCTATGAGCTCATAATTGCCAAGATCCTTATATAGAAGAGTCGCAGGGATAAAGGTTGCTCCATTCTTATCTATTTTCAATGATGTCAGCTCTTTTGCACGACCTTCAATCACAACTGCCTGAAGTCCAAGTTTTGCAAGCTTTTGGGCGGCTGCTCCTCCTGAATTGGCCTCCTTAATCGTGTTGGTCAAAGGACTCTTTGCACCCACAGACAATCTGCCACTATTGGGGACGGTGGTACCTGCCAGAATTCCCGGAGAAAAAATCAATTTGTTTTCCATACCAAGAGGATCGGCTAAAGGCGATACCTCTCTGCTGATAACATAGGAGCTCAGACCCCTTCCACCAAATCCCTGATATTCCTTTGGCGTTTCTTCGATAACCACTTTTAAATCTGACATATTCACACGCATTATTTTGCCCATCTTTCGGTCCTCCTTTTTATTGAATTCGCACTCAATTTGTTGATATTTTGCCCATTGTTGCTTCTCAGTCGAGGTTTTAATAAAAAGGGGATGCTGATCGAACAAAAAATCCCTTTTTCGTTATTTCATTAAGTCTGCTTCATTCTCTTTCAGGATACCTAAGAAGATATTTACCGCCTTTTCAAAATAGGCTTTTGGTGTTGTCAACGGTGGCATAAATCTGAAGACATTCCCGTAGCGGCCGCAGATAAAGTTTAGGACACCGTTATTTCTGAGCGTTATCATAACCCCAAAGGATTTTTCATGATTAATGGATTCCCTTGTCTTTTTGTCCTTAACCAACTCGCATGAGAGCATAAACCCTTTACCCCTGACTTCACCTATAATTGGACTGGTTTCAGCGGCTTTTAGAAATTTATTCTTTATTTCTCCACCTACCACTTCTGCCCGCTTTATGAGTTCGTCCTTTGGATCAGTCATAATCTCTATATTTGTTAAGGCAACGGCGCAGGAGAGGGCATTTCCAGGGAAGGTAGCAGGTTGCGAACCGACTTCCAGCTTTGACTGGAAGTCAGCCTTCACGGTAACACCTGTCAGGGGTTGGTCTCCTCCAACTCCCTTGCCCCAAACAAGGATGTCTGGTTCTACTCCCCAGTGTTCGATGGACCACATCTTTCCGGATCTGCCAAACCCGGCTTGGATCTCATCGACGATGAGCAATGCTCCAGACTTGTCACACGCCTCTCGTATGATAGGGTAAAACTCTTTTGGAGGATCGACATAGCCGCCTTCGCCCTGAATGGGTTCAACGACCACGCAGGCAGGTTCAGTAATACCTGTATAGGGTGTATTCAGGACATAGTCCACATATTTTGCACAGGCACAGCCGCAATCTGGATACTTCAAGTTGACAAAGCATCGGTAGCAATACCCATAGGGGAGGTGATAGACCTCTGGCATGAAAGGTTTGTAACCCATCCGATAGTGATAAGAAGTCGTCAAAGCCAATGATCCATGGTAAACTCCTGCATAAGCGCCCTGGAAACCAATGATCTCTGTTTTCTTGGTAATCATTTTTGCGTATTTAATTGCAATTTCTATGGCAGAACTTCCACTTGTAGCAAAGCAGGTGAAACAATTTCCCCTTAGTCCTTTAGGCATAATTTCAGATAATTTTTTAGCCAGTTCCATCCTTGGTGGATTGACCATATCTAAGGTATGCATCAGTTTCTCTGATTGCTTTTTAATGGTCTCCACAACCTTGGGATGGGTATGCCCAGTGTTGTTGGTCCCAAGACCCCCTGTCATGTCAAGAAAGATATTGCCATCAGGGTCTTTGACGGTTGCGCCTAACGCTTCGTTCCATACAAACGGCAGGTACATTCCACCAACCCTTGTTGGCGTCTCGTATTTTGCTGCCTCGTCCCAAATCTTCTGTCCTTTAGGTCCAGGAACCTTGTCCGTCACAATCTTAGGTGCATCTGGAAAAGATAATTTCTCGAGTTCTTTCTCACTGATCATAATATTAAACCTCCTTTCAATGGTTAGATAAAAAATTATCAAAATTTAGTCGATGGAATTGGATTATGAACGAAATGAAACCACCTCCTTTTTAATGGAAATATTAAAATTCGATAGAGGTACACTCTACTCCCATTGCCTCAGCAACTGGAGTACAGACTAAATTCCCTTGAAAAACATTTAATCCTTTCTTTAAAGCTGGGTCTCTTTTCATCGCCTCTCGATATCCTAAGTTAGCAATTTTCAACGCATAGGGTAATGTTGCATTCGTCAGGGCGAAAGTGGATGTTCTTGGGACGGCTCCGGGCATATTTGCAACACAATAATGGACAACTCCATCGACCAAATAAGTTGGGTTTTCATGAGTTGTTGGATGACAAGTTTCCACACATCCTCCTTGATCCACTGCCACGTCTACGATTACGGCTCCTTTTTTCATTTTTGAGATCATATCCCTTGTAATTAGTTTAGGGGCCCTCGCTCCAGGTATGAGAACACCCCCGATGATTAAATCAGTTTCTAAAACTGAACGTTCAATAGTATCAGCATCCGACATCAATACCTTGATCCTTCCTGCAAAGATATCATCCAAATAACGGAGTCTGTTCAGGTTGTTGTCTATAATAGTAACGGTAGCCCCGGTACCAATTGCAATTTTCGCTGCATTTGTTCCTACAATACCCCCTCCAACGATAACGATTTTACCAGGTTCCACTCCAGGCACCCCTCCCAATAAAATTCCACTGCCTCCATTCTCTCGTTGGAGCATGTAGGCCCCAACTTGAATGGACATCCTTCCAGCAATTTCACTCATCGGGGTTAAAAGAGGAAGGGATCCATCTTCTATTTGTATTGTTTCATAAGCGATTCCGATGATTTTTCTATTTAATAAGGCATGGGTTAGTTCCGGCAATACTGCGAGGTGAAGATAGGTGAAAAGGATTTGGTTCTCTTGAAATAATGGATATTCATCAGGGAGAGGTTCTTTGACCTTTAAAATCATCTCTGCCCTGCCATATAACTCTCTATTCGAACTGACTATTTCTGCCCCTGAGAGAAGATATTCTTCATCAGAAATACCGCTTCCCAGACCAGCCCCTTTTTCTATAAGAACCCGATGGCCGCCTTTAACAAAGGACTTTACTCCTGCAGGGACAATAGCGACTCGATTTTCATTATTCTTAATTTCTTTTGGTATACCAATAACCATTAAATAAAATTTATTGCAAATAGTTTGCCGGGTGAGATAGGAAAGAATACATTAATAAACCTAATGAAATCGATAAATTATAAGATGAGGTAGTAATAGTGTGGGTTGAAGTAGGTCAAAAAATACCCCCTTCCTTGCATGGGAAAACAGTTTTTATACTTTGGAATCAAAGGGTTATTAATTAAGAGGGTGATATCGGAAAGATTTCGTTTGGAGTAAAGAAATGGGGTAAATCATACTCACTTTATCGTCTGAAATCTTTAGCAGATATGTTGAAGCGTTTCATCAATTTTTGAAAATTTCCCCTATCCATTTGAGCCTTTAATGCGGCCTTGGAAACATTCCCCTTTTGGAGGCTCAAAAGTCCCTTGATATAATCCTTGCTGATGTGGGTTACTACCTCCTTTTTGATATCTTTAAAAGGACGATCGAAAGAATGTTTGTCATCCTTCAAATTCCTTATCTCTTCCGGTAAATCTTCAAGGGTAATGGTCTCATTCTCTTTGAAATTCATTATTTTTTCAATGGTGTTTTTTAATTCTCGGATATTACCAGGCCAGGTGTGGTTCATCATTTTACCCAATGTTTCTTCGGTGATTCGGGTTACCCGTTTATTGAGTCTTATATTGAACTCTCGTATAAAATGATAAGCAAGTGACGGAATATCATGGAGTCGTTTTTGAAGAGGAGGGATATGCAAAGCAATGACGTTCAAACGGTAATAAAGATCTTCCCTGAATCTTCCCTGATCTACTTCGGTCTTTAAATCTTTGTTTGTCGCTGTAACAATCCGTATGTTTGTCTTGTGGACTTTCGTATCACCTACCTTCGAAAATTCCCTCTCCTGAATTACCCTCAGGAGTTTCTTCTGTAACGGATATGGAAGTTCCCCGATCTCATCAAAGAATAGAGTCCCGCCCTCGGCAACTTCTAAATAACCTTTTTTATTTTGATAAGCCCCGGTAAAGGCTCCTTTGATATACCCGAAGATTTCGCTTTCCAGAATCGTTTCGGTCAATCCGCCACAGTCGATAACGACAAAAGGGGCATCGTGTCGGATTCCAGAAAAATGGAGAGCTCTCGCAATCAATTCTTTCCCTGTTCCGCTTTCTCCAGTAATTAG
>JASEIE010000118.1 GCA_030024065.1 Thermodesulfobacteriota bacterium | reverse complement strand
GTCAGGCCTATTTGTCAACCATTTATTTCATTATGTATCGTTGTAGGGTTATGCCAGAAAAAAATCAAAAACTCGGCCATCTCCTCCTTGTCATTGTCGTCCTGACCTGGGGAGCCAACTACGGCATCGTCAAGTCGGCCCTTAAGGATCTGTCACCGGTTCTTTTCGCAGCCCTCCGGTTCACCCTCTGCGGGCTTCTTGTCCTCTTGGTCACTTATAAGTGGGAAAAGGGAATTTCAATTCAAAAGAAAGATCTTGGGAAGGTAGCATGGGTGGGAATCTTAGGCATCGGGGTCTATCAGATCCTCTGGTCTATTGGCCTGGACTTGACCTCCGCTTCTAACTCCGCATTGATCCTTTCGTCCACACCTCTCTTGGGCTTTCTCTATGTCCATCTGGTGGAGAAGGAATTTGTCGGAAAGAAACAATATCTCTTTATGCTGGTCGCATTGTCAGGAGTCTTTCTGGTCATGCTGAAACCCACGGCCAGGCTTCATTTCTCTCTGGATACCCTTACCGGTGACCTCCTGACTCTGATGGCTGCCTTTTGTGGGGCTATCTTTCTTTCCGTCTGGTCCAAACCCCTTTTACTCATCTACTCGCCTCTGCGCCTGATGGGATACTGCATGATCTTCGGCTCGCTGGTTCTGTGGCTGGCCGTTCCTTTTTACAAATCCCCTGTCCCCTTGAGTCAGGTCGGAGCAACCACCTGGTGGCTTCTGGGCTATGCGATCCTCTTTTCAGGGATCATCGGCCATGTCTCCTATTATGGAATGATCAAAAAGCTGGGGGTGGCCCGGTCCATGGTCTATCTCTACTTCATCCCCCTGTGGGCAATCCTTTTCAACGCCTTCTTTCTGGGAGAGAAAATCTACCTACAGCAGATCCTTGGAGGTGTTTTGATTATCTCAGGGGTCCACGGTGTCCTTCGTCGTTAACCCTGCGGCGCAATAGACGAAGATAGAACAAGCGAAGCAGTCCGGATTACTCCTCTCGCGCTCCATGTTTTGAGAGGTCTATCGAATATAAGTCGTCTTTTCCTTCACACCCTTTCTGGGTGTGGCAGCAGGAGCAACGCCTGGTTTTCCAAGGCAGATCAATGCAAGAGGGGTCTTTGCAGGATCAATACTCAGTATCTCCCTCATCGCCTTCTTATCAAAGAGGGTGAACCAGAGGGTGCCGAGACCCAGGGAATAGGCCGTAAGATGAATATTCTGGATGGCGGCTGCGCAGGCTGCCTGGTAGGCCGTATTCCCCTCTTCCATGAACATATCTACACCGGTCTTCTTCGGATCTCCGACTACGGTGATGAGGGCAGGTGCCGATCGCAGGAAGTCCAGGGGGTAGGATCCCAGCCACTTCCATCCACTCTTCTCAAGGGCCCATGTTCGACATCTCTCCCCTTCGGCAAAGATCTTCTCCTTGACTTCTTGATTCGTGACCACAATAAACTCCCAGGGCTGAGGGATTACACCAAATTGAACGTTCTTGTAACCCCTCCCTTTCATGTTGTCTCTACAAAGTCCTGATTCGAACATGAGGAGCCAGGCAAGGTGCTGAAGAAGCCTTGGCAGGTGTAAGCAGGCATGGAAAGATCCTACAGCATGAACCTATGCTTTAAGGGGTCAGAGGACTCAAGGGTAAACTGATGGAAACCCGTAATGTATGCGCTTCCTGTAATCTCGGGGACAATGGCTGTGAAGCTACCCACTTTCTTCTCTTCAAGAACTTTTCCCTGGAAGAGGGTCCCTATGATGCTTTCCGTACAATAAGTGTCTCCCTGGCTCAGCTCTCCATGGGCATACAGCACCCCCATCTTTGCCGATGTCCCTGTTCCACAAGGGGATCGATCCACTGTTCCACTGCTGCCGATGAGAAGGGTCTTCGTACGGGCCTGAGGGTGAGTCGGAGCACCATAAAAGAGCACCGACCGAACCAGGGTCACCTCTTTCTCTTCGGGATGAATGGCCCTCACGATCTTATTCACCTCGTCTGCAATAGGGCCTGAATGCTTATGAAATTGGGGGACGTTTTCCGGTGAGAGGGTGATCCTCAAAGCATCCGCATTTACCAGAATGTAAAAGTTCCCCCCGAAAGCCACCTCCACCGTCAGTTCTTCGATTTCCGGGATCAAAATCCTTACCCGGTCCGCATAGAGGAAAGATGGAACATTAACCAAACCTGCAGCCACAACCTCCCCATTCTTCACATGAACGTTGACCGTAACGACTCCAGCAGGCGTATCCAGAAGCACCTTCGTGATGGGTTCTGAGGCCTCCTTCAGTCCAATATCTACAATGATCGTTGCTACGCCTATCGATCCGTGGCCACACATATTCAGGTATTTCAAGGGGGTCATATAAAAAACCCCGAAATCCGCCTCCTTAGTCGAAGGGGGTAAGAGGACAGCTCCAATCATGTCCCTGTGTCCCCTCGGCTCTTGAATGATGCTTGTCCGGATGAAGTCCAGATGTTTCCTGAAATAGTTCATCTTCTCGACCATGGTTTCCCCTGGGATGTGAGGCAGGCCTCCTGTGATGACACGGGTCGGTTCTCCTGCGGTATGGGAATCAACTGTTTGAATCATCCTCTCGATTCTCATCGGGAATTACCTCCTTGGGTGGTCAATGCTCCGGAAAAATGAGTCATAGCAATCTTGGGTTTCAGACTCCGACTTCAACGGAATTTTAGTCAAAAGATTTTGCGGAGTCAATCCAGGACTTCAAAAAGACCGTGCCCAGTCCATCTTGAAACATATTAAAGAGAACAGGAGGAAATCCTTAAATAACTGGAACAACCGTCCCCTTTTTTGGCTGGCATGATCATAGAGAGGACCTGATGATTGTCGATGCCATTCTGAACCGTTTGATTCATAACGCTCACCGAACTCAACTAAAAGGAGGATCAATGCGAAAGAAACAAAAACTTGACGCAAACAGGGATGCTTTGGGTCGGACCAGACTAAGATGTTGACATCCAAAGAGATATATCCAGATAATACCTGTTTTTTTAGCCTTAAATCGCCATTTTCATCGGTAAAATTAAGGCTGTAAGAAAACCCGGATACTTTAAGTGTTATTTTCCAGGGATAACCTCCACTATTATTTAAGAATCCTAATCAGGGCCATTTCGACCCCCAAATTACCCTTCGAAGAGAAAAGGTGTCAGACCTTGAAATGTGAATTGGTATTCTAATCTCCCTCACCTTTTAATTGTTCTGGGGTGCGTTCCCGCATTCTTTATCGTAAGGCGTGAAGCGTAAGGCGTCAGGGGTAACTACCAAAAACATAGGCTGAAAATCTATTTGTTCGTCTAAGGACCGTTTACCCCGTTAGAAATAATGCCCCGCTGCTCCCTCCGGGCTAGAGGCCCTCTGGGCCAGCGGCTGCAGCGGGGTTACATTTCAGATTAATTCCGGCGGGGTTTAATGCCCCGCTGGAATTTCTAACGGGGTTTACTGCATCACTTGAAAAATTTAAGCCTGTCCCCCTATGCGCGGTCGGAACTTATACCTCTCGAAAGGTACATCTTCCGTCGAGAACTTCATGTCGCCGTTCCTCCCTTTTTCAACCACTATCCACTTGAGCCATTTCGCGTTATCGGCATTTGGGTAATCCTCCCGATAGAATATATTCTCTCTTGTTTCTTTTCTCATCATGCTTGCCCTCAGCATCATCTCCGCTGATAAAACCATAGTCTGGGTTTCCCTTGCTTTGATGAGTTCTCTCATATCGGAAGCCCTCAAGCAACCCAATTTCTCGCTCTTCATGCGCATGACTCTTTCTAGTGCCTCCTGAAGCTTGGGCTCACTCATAATGATCAAAACGTCAGCCGGAAAAAGAATCCTTTGGAGCTCATGAACCAGAGCGTCGGGGTCATAGCCACTCTTTTTTTCGAGGGGCTCAAAGAAACGCCTCCTTCTCTCACGTAAGTACGCCCAATCCACATGTCTCCAAGGTGTATTCCTCGCATAGGTACATGCGCTCTCCCCAGCGGTGTACCCTGACCACGTGCAGGAGGCGATGGACCACCCGGTAAAGGGATTGATGCCGAGTGTTCTCGCCATTCCCGCAGCAAACAAGCCCTCCAAGGAGGTCCTGCAATTCACGTCACAGTGGATACCAAGTTTATTGGACTCATAAGCGGGTTGCCACTCGATGTTATCCCTGAGTGGATTGTAGCCTTCCTCTCTTTCACATTTCTGAAATAGTATAGGCATCCAGCCATGGCTGACCTGGAGGATGCGGAATCGCTCCCTTTCCTCTTCGGTCATCCCCTCTACATCCATGAAGATGGGCGCATGGCCCCTCAAGGCCTCCTTTGCTGCTGCAACAACAATCTTGTAGACCGGCGCTCTGTCTTCGAGCACAGGATCATAGGTCTTCATGAAATGCACGCCCTTTGCATTCTTCCACCGAGCTCCAATGGCTGGCAGTATCCCGGAGCCCTCCATCTCATGTTTGACCGGTCGGATATTGATATAATGGAATTCCGGATTCTTAATTACTGCACTAGCATCGTATGCCATGAAAGGACCGGTCCCCTGCAACTCACAGGCGAGATGATGCCCCCTATAGCTACCTGAATTTGTGGCAAGAATCGTACTCTTGGCTTTAAAGAGGAAGTTTCGGGTATCTCTGACCCCAATACCTAGGGCACCGCACACTCTGCCCTGCTCGTCCTTGGCCAGATCATAGATGTAGACATGATTGACAATGCTTACCCTTCTCGAAAGGGCAACCTTACGCAAGATGGTGACTTCATCGGCCGCGGTAGCATTCTCCGGCCATAGGTTTTTCACATTCCGCGTTCCCCTTGCCTTTGTCCACACATACTGGCCACCGCTTTTACGGAAGGAAATCCCAAAGCGCTCAAGGTCTTTCAGGCGAGCATAGGAGCCAGCAAAAACGGCGTTCACCACCTCTTGGTCTACGAGCCATTCATTGCCGAGCACGATATCGTACACATACTTATCGAGATCATCTTCGGGAAGCAGGACCATCATGGCTCCCCCAGCAAAATAGGAATGGCCGGATTTCCCCGCAAAGGACTTGTCAACAAGAGTGACAGAGGCACCGCATTCGGCAGCTCTCAGAGCGGCCCACAAACCGCCAAAGCCTCCCCCTACGACAAGAATATCCGTTTCTATGACTTCCCACAATTCTGATTTTTCCATCACGGCACCGCCCTGAACCTCGATTCTCTTACCATGCCATGGGTTTGGCCTTTCGAAAAGGATGGACGTCAATGGCCTTTGCAGGACATGCCATTTCACAGCTGAAACAGGTCCAGCAATCCTTGGGGTATCCGATCTTCGCCTTTTTTCTATCGTCCATGACGATGACATCCCCCGGGCAAATCATTTCGCATATCCCGCACCCCACACAGGCCATTTGATCGATATTGCGAATCATACTTTTATTTCCTTTCAGAAAACTTGGCTGTTCAGCTATGGTTGTATCGCGGTATCACCATCACTTTTCGATGGGACATAAATCGTCTCCCACTCAAAATCACTCCGCGCACCTTTGCAAGATCCCTCTTTGACTTTGACTTCCCGGCATCCGGGTGTGGGGCAATAGGACCCTGTCAGTTCAAGTTTTGACTCTCCTACATAAACCCTCTTATCCTCCAGCAAGCATAATGATAAGGTGAATCTCGTCCCCATCCTTAACGGGTTTCACGAGTTCATTTGGGTATGCGCTGGCATGATTGACATAAACTTCAACGATGTTGAGCAATTTATCTTTTTTGGCAAACAGTGCTTTCTCCATTTTAGGGAACTGCTTGATGAGCTGGTTCAGACATTCACCCACAGCACTGCCCTCTACTTCTACCACCTCCAAGCCGTTAGTAAATTGTCGATGCGTTATATGAATGTGTACTTTGACAGGCATTTCTTACTCCTTTTGCACTGATAAGAAATCAACTAAATATATTGGTATGAGGTCCCCCTCACCTTCCCCTCTCCCCGATGGGGGAGAGGGATGGGGTGAGGGAATATCCGCAATGATCACAATTTGGGTTTCTGTTGACTCTAAATTCGCTGAAAGTAACCTTCAATCCGTCATAGATGAGTAACCGATTGGTCAACAGTTTGCCAATCCCTACAAGATACTTGATCACCTCAGTAGCCTGAATACTGCCGATGACTGCCGGGACAACGCCAATCACGGGAAACTTTCGGTCTGGCACTGGACCCCGGTACATACACCTCAGGCAGGCCGTTTCTCCGGGGATGATGGTCATGACTCTTCCCTCAAAGCCATTGACTGCGCCATGAAAGAATGGAATATTTTTCTCAATGGCACAGCGATTCAGGATGTAGCGGATCGGTAAGTTGTCCAGGGCATCCACGATGGCATCACAGCCTTCAACCAGCCGGGAAGCATTCTCTTCTGTTATGGTCTCTGCGATTGCTTCGATCTCCACTGCCCGGTTCAGATTTCTCAATTTCGTTCTGGCAGAGTCAACCTTTTTCTTACCGATGTCCTCTTCCCAGTGCAGGATCTGCCGGTTGAGGTTGCTCAGGGCCACCTGGTCATGATCGATCATCCGGATCATTCCTATTCCGGCAGCAGTCAGGTAGATGGCGATAGGAGAGCCGAGTCCTCCAGCGCCTGCAATGACTACCCGTGATCTTTTAAGCTTTTCCTGCCCTTCTTCTCCAATCTCCCCGATCATGATCTGTCTGTCATATCTTTCTCGTTCGTCTGGTGTCAGCATCCCAACCCTCCGCCTTCGCCCATTCCACATCTTCTTTCCCAATGGCCTATGTCCTTGAAAGATGCCATGGGGCGCTTCTCACCGTACCTGTTTCGTAAGATCGGCAAATTTGTTGGCGGCTTCCCGTTTTTTGACTATATTGGTCTTATCGGCATCCGCAAAAAAGACGGCCTTAGCATAGCAGAAGGCTACGCATTGGGGATCTCCGTCGCAGTGATCACATTTGACCGTGACTCGTTCTTTCACATCGAAAAAAGGATGACCGAAAGGGCAGGCGATGATGCAGGTCCTGCATCCGATGCACAGATTTTTATCGATCACCACCCTGTTATTATGTTCAGGCTCCCTGTGGCAGGCCTTGGTAGGGCACACCTCAACGCAAAAGGCTTTTTCACAGTGATTGCAGGTCATGGGAAGGTAGATTCCAACATGCTCCCATTTGGTCACCTTGATCCGGGAGCGGCTCGGATTGCTGGCCCCATTATGGAACACGGAACAAACCATCTCGCACTGCCGGCATCCGGTGCACCTCTCATGATCCACCACCAATACCTTCTCCTCCATTTCAAATCTCCTTTGTTTTCATGGGTCTCATTTCATGCCGGATTTCTATCAACCGCTGCATCGGAATTTGCTCCCTGATCCCGGCGGAAAGAATTCCAAGCCTGAGGAAGAAACCGCCGCAGAGCAGGGTCAGGCCTGATATAAAGATCAACGCCACATTTCCATGGAAGAAAGAAGCGATGTTTTCAAGGATGACCGGGAAGATAAGACCCAGCAGGACGATCCCTCCCCAGAAGATGAGCTTCTTCTCGCCGAATAAAAGGAGGCGGACCGAATCCTTTCCCTGTTCCGCGGCCCTGTACCTTCTGGAAAGATAAAAATAAAGGACGATCCCTTCAATCACCGCCAGGATCTGTTCTCCCCGGATCAAGACTCTCAATGCTGCGGCGTCATGAGAGAAGAGACCGGTCCCCAGAGTGGAGAGGATGATGGCCATTGAGCCGGTGGAGAGCGCTGACACCAGAAAGAGAAGAGGAAGGAGATGGGTATTCCATAAAGGGACCGATTTCGTCGCCTTAAGGAGAACACCGGTGTAAATGGCAGTCCCAAAGGCAAAGGCAAAGGCAATGACCTCGGGAATATGCCAGAGGGGGGAATCTGCATGGAGCCATTCAAAAGGCAAAACAGACTTTGCCAGAAGAGCCAATCCGAAAACAATAAAGATGGATAGAATGAGAAATCCCCGGGCGACCCAGGATGTTCTCGGATTAAGACAGGCATACAAGAACCTCGATTTGATTCCCAGATCTAAAATAAGAAAGGGGGCGCCAATGGCGACCATGGCCGGTCCCCAGAAAATCGGGACCTTTGCAAGGTCGAGGCGAAAGCCAAAAAGGTTGATGGAGGAGACGAAGGGAGGGTTTAGAGTCACTCCCAGCCAGTGGATCAGAATGCCGATGACAAAGGAGCCAGCCCCCATCCCTGCCAGATAGAGGTAAATGGCAATAATTTCCTTCCATTCTTCTTGAGGCCTGAGATGCCTCACATTTCTTGCCGGTTGAATAGGTTCTGTCCTCATCCCTGTGTCTCCAGGTTAAGAGAGGTCTCTTCCTGACCGACTTTTCCCGATGGGTGTGATTTGTTCCCAATCCCTACCATGATAACCTCCTCCGGAATCAGCGTTCTTACTTCCCCTTCCACCGTCCATTTTTTCAACTGGGGGAAAGGACAGTTCTTTATAATGAACAATTAGAATTTCGGATAATCATATCATATAAATCTACCTTGTCAAGATTTATTGAAATAAATTGAGAGTATATATTGACAAAGGGGAAGAGAATCTGGTATCTTTTTAAAAAGTTCAATATGGTGAACGAATGAAAAAGAGCCTATATTCTGCCCCATCGGTTAAAAAAGCCTTTAAGATTCTCCATACCCTTGCCGATTCTTCCGTAAGACTCGGAGTGAGTGAGTTAGGCAAACGATTGAAAATTGGAAAAAGCACAGTTCATGGCATCACTTCTGCTTTAGAAGAGATAGGAGTCTTGGTAAGAGATCCTATTGATAAAAAATATAGTGTTGGATATAAATTGATGGAACTCGGGAGAAAGACCTATGGGAAGATTGAATTAAGGGAGATCGCAAGAATCCCGATGGAAAGATTGATGGAAAAGGTGGGGGAGACTGTCTTCCTTGGAGTCATGAATGGGGATCATATTACCATATTGGATGTCGTCGAGTCGAACAATGAGATGAAGATCACCTCGCCTCCCGGGACAAGGCTTCCACTTCTTGCCGGTGCAACCGGAAAGGTCTTTCTATCTCAACTCGAAGAGAAAAAGGCCAGGGAAATCGTCCAGAAGGTGGGATTGGTAAAATATACTTCAAAGTCGGTGATGGATCCTAAAAAATTTCTCTCGGAGGTGGAAGAGACAAAGAGGAGAGGTTATGCGATTGACGATGAGGCGTATCTTGTCGGCGTAAGAGCCATCGCTGCACCCATTCAAGTTGCGTCCATTCCTCCTGCTGCCATCTGGGTGGTGGGGTTCACTTCGAGCCTCAACGATCAGAAGATGGAAAGAGTCATTATTGAAATTCGGAATACAACTCATGAGATTAACCGTCTGCAAGAGTACAGATGAGATCAAGACGGTCGTTTTTACCCCGTTAGAAATAATGCCCCGCTGGAATTTCTAACGGGGTTAACTATATTGAATCATTTTCAAGATGAAAGGATTGAAGATTTCTAATGGTGAAACAGACGAAAAGGTCGAAAAAAGCCGGTCTTCCCCCCGGGACCCTCATTCATATTGGGGAAAAAGGGACAGCGGAACCAAAGGTTACCATCATCGATTACGATGAGGCGACTTTCCAGGAGAGAGAAGTTAAGACCATAGAGGAATGTTTCCCCTTCAGAGATAAGCCCACGGTCACATGGATCAATGTGGATGGTGTTCATCAGGTCGAGATTATTGAGAAGCTCGGCCATTGCTTTGGATTTCATCCTCTTGTACTGGAAGACATCCTCAACACGGTTCAGCGTCCAAAGATGGAAATATACGGGGATTATATCTACATCGTTTTGAAGATGCTTCATGGGGGGGACCCAAACCATCCCATAGAGATGGAACAGGTCAGTTTGATCCTCGGCTCGAACTTTGTGATTTCCTTTCAGGAGGGAAAAGAAGGAGATGTTTTTAATCCGGTCAGGGAGAGGGTCAGAGGCGGCAAAGGGCTTATTCGAAAAATGGGACCAGACTATCTTGCCTACTCCTTGTTGGATACTATCGTAGATAATTATTTCCTCATTCTTGAGAGACTGGGGGAGGCAGTCGAACTTCTCGAAGAAGAATTGATGACCCATCCCGATCACCGGACGCTACAGGAAATTCAAAAATTTAGAAATGAGATGATTTCTGTAAGAAGGGCGGTCTGGCCTCTGAGAGAAGTCGTCAGCAGTCTTGAAAGGCGGGAATCGCCGCTGATCAAAGAAACGACGGAGATCTATCTCAGAGATGTCTACGATCATACCATCCAGGTCATGGATGCCTTAGAGACCTATCGGGAGATGCTTTCGGGAATGCTCGATATTTATCTTTCGAGCATCAGTAACCGGCTCAATTCGGTGATGAAAGTGCTTACCATCATTGCAACAATTTTTATGCCCCTCACCTTCATCGCTGGAATTTATGGAATGAATTTTAAATATATGCCGGAGCTTGAGTGGCGCTGGGGTTATCCTGCCATTTGGTTTGTGATTGCCGGCATTGGGATTTCGATGTTGATTTATTTCAAGAGAAAAAAATGGCTGTAGGCCCTTAGTGAATTGATATCGACAAAAGTTTGTCGATATGCTCGACACAGTTATCGTGTCAGTTCGTAGCGCCCTCGTTTATCG
>JASEIE010000117.1 GCA_030024065.1 Thermodesulfobacteriota bacterium | reverse complement strand
GCCTTGACCAGACCGAAACAGCAGGGGACTTCCATAAAAGGAACAGTCACACTCTTAATGGAGTTCGTCCTCAAAATCTCAGTCAATTTTTCCCTGTAGAGCTGGATGTCATCAAGTTTCGGGCAACCCACGACCACAGACTTCCCTTTGAGAAAATCCTGATGGAAGTCGGGATAGGCAAAGGGAACACAGTCTGCGGCCACCAGGAGATCCGCATCCTCAAAATAAGGGGCATTGACCGGCACCAATTTCAACTGGACAGGCCATTGAGTGAGCATCGATTCCGATGGTGTTGCGTTAACCTTCTCTATTGGCTTGGGAACCTGGAATTGTAATACCCTCGATGAAGGACAGCCAGTAAATTCAGGTTGAGGTTTAGGTTGAGGCTGAGAATCTTTTTCTCTGTGTAGATGGAGTTCCACTGCCTTTTCATCAAATTCCTCAGCCTCCCTTTCGATGATGGTTATGGCATCCTCAGGGCAGTGTCCGAGACAGGCCCCCAAACCATCGCAGAACTTATCGCTCACTAATTTTGCCTTTCCGTCGATGATCTGAAGGGCCCCTTCAGCGCAGTTGGGTATGCAAAGACCGCAACCATTACATTTCTCCTTATCAATCAGAACAATCTTTCTCGTCGCCATGGTTTTTCCTCCTTTGGGTAATTTTAAATGAAAATTAACCCTTTCTTAAACTCTTTTCCTTGATATAAGTCAAAAGATGAAAAGATTTAGAACTCTTTGAAATTATAGACAATTTATGCAGCGGATAGGAATCTGTGACTGAGTATCCTAAAATTTGAAGGTTTTTTCAAATCTTTCTACTTCTTTTTATAGATAAATGCTTGACAGCATTACACCATGATGTTAAATTTAGAACCAGAAAAGAGAAAAGGTATTTATTATGAAACGAGCCCAAATCCAAATAGATGAAGAAGTATATGAGCTGCTAAGACATCGGGCTTTCAGAGAGAAGAAATCGATTGCGGGGGTGATTCGTGAGATTGTAAAAAAGGATATTTCCCAATCTGATCGACACCGATCTTCTTCGGTTAAGGATTTTTCATTTATCGGCGCAGGTCGGTCAAAGCAGGGTCCTTTTAAACCATTATCTGAGAGGCATGACGAAGCCCTTAAAGAGGTCTTTGAAGAATGATCTTCCTGGATACCTCAGCCATTTATGCCCTGGCCGATAAGGCAGATCCGAACCACAAGACTGCGTATGGTAAATTCGAAAACGCCTTGAAGTCAGGGGAAATATTTCTACTACACAACTATATCCTGCTGGAAAGTGCCGCTCTTTTGCAAGCGATGTTGGGGGGGCATTCGGCTATTCTCTTTCTAAAGGAGGCCAAATCGTTTGAGGTGGAATGGGTTGATATGGAGTTACATGAGGAGGCCGTAAAGAAGCTCGAAGAGATTGGGAAGAAGGGGATCAGTTTGGTGGATTGTGCGAGTTTTGTCGTGATGAGACGGAAAGGTGTCCAAAAAGTCTTTGCCTTTGATCCAGATTTTTCCGATCAAGGGTTTACAATTTATTAATTCCGTTATTTCCTATTTCTTCAATTCAATATCAAATCCCCAGCTAAAAGTGATTCCACCCTTAGATCAGGTTAAATAAAGGGGACAGGCTACTTTTCCTCCTTTTCCATTGGATGGAGTAGTAAAAGTAGCCTGTCCCCTTTATCATTAGTCCCTTTTATGATAAATAAGGTTCAACCCGAACAGAAGGAGGAATTCGTTTGTCCTGGCCGGCGCTTTTAGCGGTTATCTTCTGGGGATTTTCGTTCATTGCCACCAAGGTGGCGTTGAGAGGAGTCCATCCCTTCACCCTTCTGACGCTCCGTTATGCCATCGGCGCTTTGCTTCTTCTCCTTGTCCAAATGGGTCGGGATAAAACTTTTTTTAAAATATTCTTCCCCCGGGACTGGATTTACATTTTCATCCTCGCCGCCGTAGGGGTTTCAGGCCTTGGTCTTCTCCAGGCCTATGGACTCCTCTACACAACAGCCATCAATACAGGATGGATCATTGCGATCAATCCCATCCTGATCACCCTCTCTGCCCGTCTCTTCCTCGACGAGACGATTACACTCAGAAAAATTCTGGGGATTGCCTCAGGTTTCTGCGGAGTCTTTCTCATCATCTCTAAAGGGATATTTTCCCTTTCTCTGTTTGGTTTTGCCTCGACCTTCGGGGATCTCCTTGTGCTTGCAAGCGCATTGACCTGGACCGCCTTTACTGTCGGGGGGAAAGGTTTCATTTCACGATTTCCTTCCCTTGCCACGGTCACGGCCATCATGATCATGGGATGTCTGATCGTCCTTCCCCTGAGCCTTTTAAAGGGAGAATGGAACAACCTCATCCATTTATCCCTCACCGCCTGGATCGGCATCCTCTTTTTAGGAGTCTTCTGTTCAGGCCTGGGGTATCTTTTTTGGTATTCGGCTCTTAAAAAGAGAGATTCCGGAGCCGTTGGAATGTATCTTTATCTGGAGCCTTTCGCCACCCTGATCGGAGCTTATCTCCTGCTGGGTGAAGAAATCCGGTGGATCACGCTGTTGGGCGGAGGAATGATTCTGGGTGGGGTATTTCTGGCAACGTATACAGCATCAAGAAGGTCTTTGGGTAAAAGTTAGGAAGTTAGGTTTCGTGCAAACTTGTGATTTTGTGCTTATTTCTGCATACGATCTTCAATCTTTTTTATGGCCTCCCCGATTTTCGGGATCAACGGCCCTTTCTGGGATTTCTCTAATCGAGTTAACATCTTGATCGATTCTCTGGTCCCGATCTTCCCGAGGGTATCACAGATCGCTAAGAGTGAAGCATCGGAGAGAGTATTTTTTTGAAGAAAGCCTAATAATCCCTTTATCCCTCTTTTTTCCAATACCTCAAAGAGAATTTCCTCTGAGGTTTTGCCTTCAATCGTTATATTTCCGGAAAGGCCAAAGGCGAGATAGATCTGGGTTTCGAGTTTATCGGATTGAGGGGTAGAGGTGGCGGATAGCTCTTTAAGCATTCCGACCATTTTTCCAATGCCCCTGGCGCTTTTGATCATACCCAGGCACCACACCGCTCTTTTTCGCACCTCGAAGTCCGGATCGTCCAAACTCGAAAGAAAGGTTTCCTCTCCCTCAGAGCCTCCAACCTGACACAGGGTATGGATGGCTTGTTCCCTTAATTTGGAATGCTCATGAATGGTAAAACTCTTTGAGAGATTCGTCAGAGGAGCCTGCCACTCACGGGATTTAATCTCTCCGAGAACCCGGAGGATATCACAGGTCGTTTCGACAGAGGTCTGCCGCTGTTCCAGTTCTTTCAGAAGATGAATGGCGGCGACCGGACCGATTTGGATCAAGGCTTCGCAGGCATTCTTTCTCACCCATTGATCCTCACTCGTTTTTAAAATATCGAGAAGGACGGGGACGGCTCCGATCTCAAGGGCGGCGAAGGTGGGAATGATGGCAACCCGGACTTCTTTCTTCCCTTTCAGGAATTTTTCCTTGAGCAGTTGAGGAATCGCTCCCTTTCCGATCTCCTCGAGGATCTGGCCTGCGAGGAGGGCCCACATTTTCTTCTGGTGGAAGTGATGCCTCATGGTTTCAAAGATCCGCAGGACTTCGGGATATCGATCCCTCCGGATGAGTTCAGGGATCATCCTGACAAAGGAGAGAGCAACGGTGAGAAAGGCCTCCTTATCCTTAGCCTGGTCGAGTTGCAGGAAAAACTGGTCGGTGTAGTTGAGAAATTTGTCAGTCAGCCTTTCGAGGAGCATCTTATCTTTCAACTCCGGGCTCAGGTCCTCAAGGCGGATGAGCTGATGTCTGAAAAATTCTTCGAGAAGATTTTCCGTCTCCCGGGTTCCGGCTTCTTTCAATCGAAAGGAGATCTTTTTAACCAGTCGATCCGATTTTCTTTCAAAGGCATCCTCTTTCTGAAGCTTTTTAAGGTCAAGATGTTCGCGTAAAAAGATTCTGGAGGTGTTGAGGAGATACTGTTTTTTTAAGGAGGAGACGATCTCATCTTCAATCGTCTCTTCAAGACTTCCGGAAGTGGAGACGAGGTCGCTGTTTCGGAGGATGGCGCAGAGCAGATCGGACTGGCGAATCGGCCGGAGGGCATCGCGCAGAAGGTTTTTTCGGATTTCATGAATCTCCTGCCCCAACATCTTCTGGAAGAGAGGAATCATCTTGAGGTCCTTCCTCATCCGGGAGAGGGTGAGACGGGCCCTCCAGGGCATTTCCCGCTCCAAGGCAAGGAACTCTTCGTTGAAGATATAGGAGATGTTGAAGATTTCCCGGCTGTAAAGAACCTGGGCGAATCGGTCCTGATCCTGTTTTCGCCGGGTATCCACCAAAGAGGGTTCACTCATCACATCGACGAACGTACCAAATTCCTTCTGGCTCATCCGGCTTTTGAGCGTCAGACTGATCAGGTCCTTTCTCTCCATATATTTGGCAAATTTTGGGACATAGAGCTCTCCCATTCCCTTCATCATCATCCGGCCCAATTTCTGTGCCTCGGGGAGAACGCCCTCCACAAAGATCTCTTGGCGCTCCTGTTCCTCCCTCACGAGGAAGGCCAGCTCATCCTCCTCCTCCCTAAAAAGTTCTCTGAACCTCTGGTAGAGGCCTTCCTTTGCCTTTTTCGATTCAGGATGATCGGGGGTGTAGTATCCTGTTCTCAGGAAGGCCTGGATGAGATGGAGGACGAAGTCGGCGAGCTTTACCTGAAGTTTCTGTAGGCGCTCGACTTCTTCAGGAGGAAGTCCCTCCGGGATTCCTTCCACCTTTTTTTTGTCAAGGACGGGGGTCGGTTTAAGCGTCACTTGCTTCCCTCTTGACATCAATTTCACAAAATCTTCAAAGGATGTCAAGAGAAATGCATTGGCGAAAGACGGACATTTGGATTCCGTTGACTTTTGGGAGAGGGGTCGATTAAATTTAATGAGCGGGAAATCGTTACAGTTTAGCTCTTTTGGATGAAATAAGGCTGGGCTGCGGTCAGGAATGCTTCCCAAGCCTTAGAATGCGGTATATTTTATGTTATATATTCGAAACGAAGAAAGTTGAGTAAACGCTGTAATACCTATGGGACCATCTCAGTGATCCGATTAAAGGTTGCCGCCCTAAAGCTTTTCCAGCATCCCTGACCGCAGCCCTATGGATAAGAGCTAAAAAGACCGGGAAATCAAAGAGGATGAAGTCTTTCAAAACCCTAAAAGACAGTCTAATCCAAAACCGATGGCGAATCCTGATCGGGCTCGCCGCCCTTCTCATCGTTGATGTCCTCCAGCTCCTTATCCCGAGGATTGTGAAGTATGCCGTCGATGATCTCACTTCGGGTGAGATCTCTCCTCACGGGCTTCTCATTTATGGCATAGAGATTGTCATTCTGGCTCTGGGCATCGGTGGGTTTCGATATGTCTGGAGATACCTCCTGTTAGGGGCTTCCCGCCGAATGGAGAAGGCCCTCAGGGACCGCCTCTTCCTCCACCTCCAAACCCTTTCTCCTTCCTATTTCTACCGGACAAAGATTGGAGAACTGATGGCCCATGCCATCAATGACATTGAAGCTGTTCGGATGGCCATAGCCATGGGCCTGGTGTTCGTCGTGGATACCATTATCCTGGGAGTGCTGACGATCTTTTTTATGATCTATATCCATCCCCTGTTAACCCTCTACGCCGTTCTTCCCATGCCGTTGATTACGGTCATGACCCTTCTCTTCAGCCGGTCGATTCACGAGCGCTACGAAGTTCTTCAGAGAACCTTTGCTCATCTCACCGAAAGGGTGAGGGAATCGATTGCCGGTATCCGTGTCGTTCAGGCCTATGTTCAGGAAAGGGTGGAAAGAGAGAAGCTTTCCACTCTGAGCCGGGATTATATCGAAAAGAATGTGAGCCTGACAAAGGTGTGGGGCATGTTCTTTCCCCTGCTCCTCTTTCTGTCGAATCTCTCCATGGCCATTGTCCTCTACCTGGGTGGGAAGCTGACCATTCTCGAATCGATCTCCACCGGAGATTTCGTGGCCTTCATGAGCTATCTGGGGATGCTGGCCTGGCCGATGATGGCCCTGGGATGGGCGATCAATGTGATCCAGCGAGGAGGGGCCTCCATGGATCGCTTGAACCGGATATTTGAAGAGATCCCTGAGATCTCAGATGAACCGGAGGTGATGGCTCCCAGCCCATTGAGAGGGAGGATCGAGATAAAGGGTCTGACCGTTTCGACAGGGAATGGAGGAAACCCTCTTCTCGAAGGTATTTGTCTGGATATCGATGAAGGGGAAAAAATCGTCGTCGTTGGAAGAACCGGAGCCGGAAAGACCGTCCTGTGCAATCTCCTGGTCCGAATCTTAGAGCCTCCCAAGGGATGCCTTTTCTTCGATGGGATAGAAATTCATCGTATTCCACTCAAGGCATTGAGAGGCTCCATCGGTTATATCCCTCAGGATACTTTTCTCTTTTCGGATACGATCAGAGAGAATATTGCCTTCGGAAGACTCAATGCCACCGAGGAGGAGGTTGAAGAGGCGGCACGCATTGCACAGATTTACGATGAGATCATGGGATTTCCTGCGGGGATGGATACCGTGATCGGGGAGAAGGGCATCACCCTCTCAGGAGGCCAGAGACAGCGGGTTGCCATTGCCAGGGCCATATTGATGAATCCACCCATCTTCATTCTGGACGATGCCCTCTCCTCCGTGGACATACAGACAGAGGAGCGAATTCTTGATGGTCTGGAAAGGTTTCTCAAAGGCAAGACGAGCATTCTCATCACCCATCGAATTGCCCCGCTCCGAAGGGCGGATCGGATCATCGTCCTGGAGGAGGGAAGGGTGACGGAAATGGGAGATCATGAGGCCCTCCTCTCCAGAGGCGGGATCTATACCAAACTCTACTGGGAAAAGCAATTAGAGGAAGAACTGGAAAAAGAAAAATGAGGAAATAATTCGGAGTTATTAGTTCGCCTGCCCGCCGCACAAGGCTTTGGCAGGCGGGTAGTTCGGAGTATTTGTGTTTTTTTTCGTCTCCGAACTCTGAACTCCGAACTCAAAACTTTGGGGTATTATGTACGCTGATTTCGGATATATGGAAGAGGGGAAGCTGGGAAAGCCCTATGACCTGAAACTGATGGTCCGGCTGGGAAGCTTTCTCCGGCCCTACTGGGTTCTAACGAGCCTCTCCCTTTTCTTCGTCTTGATGATGGGCGCCTTGGATCTCGTCATTCCCTACCTGACGAAAGAAGCCATTGATCGCTACATCGTCACCTCGGCAAGAGAAGTCATTCTCAGGAGAGACGGATTGCCCGAGGAGAGGCGCCTCCTCCACCCATTTGAAAAAAACCTCATCCCCATGAAAGAAGAGGGGAGATTTCTCCTCCCGGCGGAGGTCTTCCGATCCATGGACCGAAGAGAGGTGACCCTCTTTCAAAAGGCTGGCCTCCTCTCAGAAAATCGATACTACCTTTTTATCATCCGAGGAACGGAAGACGAAGCAATACTCAAAAAATATCCCTCCTTTTTTGAGAGGAGTGGTCCCCACGGCTTCATCTCTTTTGAACGGATGAAGGAATTGAAAAGAGAGGATCTCCTTGTCCTGAGGGGGAGAGATGTGGAAGGGGTTCTTCGCCTTGGTCTCCTCATTGTCTTCATCCTGATCGTCCATTTTGGATTAAACTTTTTTCAGGTTTATGCCATGGAGGTGGCCGGCCAGAAGATGATGCATGACCTCCGGATGAAGGTCTTCTCCCATCTTCAGGAACTTCCGGTCTCCTTTTTCGATAAGAATCCTGTGGGAAGGTTGGTCACGCGGCTTACCAACGATATCAAGAATGTCCATGAGATGTTCACCTCTGTTCTCATCAACCTTTTCAGAGACCTCCTTCTGCTGGCCGGAATCGTTATCATTCTTCTCCACCTGAACCAAGAACTGGCCTTGATCTCCTTCTCGGTCATTCCCCTGATCTTTGTTACCACCCTTTTCTTCAGCCGCCGGGCCAGGGATGCGTTTCGTGAGATCCGTTTTAAGATCGCACAGATGAATGCCTTTCTCCAGGAGAACTTCTCAGGCATCAGAGTGGTTCAGCTATTCAACAGGGAAGAGGAGAACGGCCAGCGGTTTCAGAAGATCAATGAGGCCCATTACCTGGCCAATATGAGACAGATCTCCATCTATGCCTTCTTTGTTCCGCTCGTTGAAATCCTGAGCTCTGGAGCCATCGGCCTTCTCATCTGGTATGGAGGAGGCAGGGTGATTCAAGAGACCATCAGTCTGGGCGTTCTCGTTGCTTTCCTCTCCTATATCCGGATGTTCTTCCAACCCATTCGGGACCTCTCCGAAAAGTATAATATCCTGCAATCGGCAATGGCCTCCCTGGAGAGGGTCTTCGGATTACTTGACCATGAGGTAAGGATTCCCCAGCCTCCTTCCCCCAAAAGAGGCAGGATCAAAGGGAATATCGAATTCCAACGGGTCTCATTCTCTTACAATGGAGAAGATCGGGTCCTCGATGAAGTCTCCTTCTCTGTCCATGAGGGTGAGACCGTTGCCATTGTAGGAGCCACCGGAGCGGGAAAAACATCCCTCCTCAACCTCTTCGAACGATTCTATGAATTCGAGGAGGGAAAGATTTTCCTCGACGGGGTTGATATCCGGGAGAGGGACATTTCTGATCTCCGTTCGCAGATCGGCCTGGTGATGCAGGACACCTTTCTCTTCGCCGGGGATATTGAAGAAAATATCCGGCTGGGAGATCAGGAAGCGGACGGGGCAAGGGTGAGGGAGGTAGCCCGGGTGGTGAATGCGGACAAGTTTATCCGGCGATTGTCCGATGGATATCATACCAGGGTGGGAGAAGGAGGGGAGGTTTTGTCCGCCGGCCAGAGACAGTTGCTGGCTTTTGCGAGGGCCCTTTATGCCAACCCGAAGATCCTCATCCTCGACGAGGCGACTTCCCATGTTGATCCGGAAACAGAACGGTTCATTCAGGAAGGCCTAACACGGTTACTCAAAGAGAGAACGGCCATCGTCATTGCTCACCGCCTCTCCACCATCCAGCATGCGGATCGAATCGTCGTCCTCCACAAGGGAAGGGTTCGGGAGATCGGCACCCATTCTGAGTTGATGGCACAGAAAGGGCTCTATTACAGGCTTTATCAATTGCAGTTCGGTGTTCGCCTGCCTGCCGGATAGGCAGGGAGTTGAGAGTTCGGAGTAATTATTTTTCGAATTTAGGTTTTGGAGTTAAGGGTATAAAACTAAGAACTTCGAACTCGATACTTTGAACTATTATTGTTATTGATCAAGGAACCGCTGTTATCAACGATTAATCTTTTTTTATAAAAGGGGCTTTCGCACCCTGAGGATGAGATCAGGTCTCATAATAGGTTTCGATCAATTTGCCCTTTCCGGTCTGGAATTTGAACATCTTAAAAATAAAGGTTTGATCAAGGAAGAAAGTCCAAAGACTTCCCCTTTTTCCCCCGCCGAATAGGCTGTAATATCGTTCTCACCCTTCGCCTTGATGCTAAGAGTCATTTCCCGTTCCAAAAGAATGTATAGATTCTGTCCAGCTCTCCCTGGGAGAAAATAGAGTTTCTCCAGATGTATAGCCGGGCTTTACCACCGCCCCTGGAGTTCGACCGATTTCCCTCTTGCACCATGCCGTCATACCTTGGTTGCCCGTATGGTCAAGACTGCCGTATCTCCAGCATGGAGCACCTTGTCCGTAACGCTGCCAAAAACCCACCGACCGATGCCCGAGCGTCCGTGAGTCGACATGGCTATGAGGTCGATTGCATTCGCCTCTGAATATTCAAGGATCTGGTCTGGCGCGGACCCTAACCTTACCACGCTTGAGGTGCTTAACCCCTTCTCCTGAAATGACTTCCCCAGACTATCAAGATAAGCCATGGCAGATGCTCTCATGTGCTCCTCGTGTTCCTCCAACGTGGTCGGGGACACGCGGCCCTCATAGGGGGTTACCTGAAATGTGGGGGAGATGAAGGCCTGGAACAGAATTAGTTCTGCACCCATTACGCTCGCCAAGGCCTCTGCGTATGGAATGGCAACCTCTCCCAGCTTGGAACCATCCAATGGCACCAGAATCCTCCTCACCAAACTTCTCTGTTGAAGGGCTGCGTTGCCGGCTGGATCCCTGATCAGTAGCACAGGCTTGCCTGTAGATCGAAGCACCTTATTAGCGATGTTTCCCAGAAGCCACGGACCCCGACTTGAGCGACCACGACTCGACATAGTTATGAGGCTAATGTTACTTTCATCAACGTAGCGCAGTATTTCGCTGGCAGGTCTGCCGAGAAGAACCTCGCTCTTCACCTTAGCCTCTTCCTTGGCTCCCCAGTCCTTGAGTTGGCGTTGCACCTGTTCCGCGATACCCTCCAGGTAAGAGCGGTAGAGATGATCCGTCTCGACAGCTGCATGCTCGGTGACGCTCGCCAGAATAATCTCCGCCCCGATTTTGGCGGCGATCTCTTCAGCGTACGGCAGAGCGATCTCCGCTTCGCTGGATCCATCCAATGGAACCAATATTCTTTCGTACATATTGTTTACCTCCTCGTATAATGTATTTTAAGGATGAACGTGGTTTGGAACTATGGCTCGACAAGAGGCAACATTATACTAAATGTGATCTGCCCCTCCCTGGACTCTGCCCACATTTT
>JASEIE010000116.1 GCA_030024065.1 Thermodesulfobacteriota bacterium | reverse complement strand
ATCTCTATTTCAAAGAGATCTCTTTCCTCGATATCTCCTCGACGAAGGTCCGGGAGTTGATCGAGAGAGGAGAGTCGGTGAGGTATCTCATCCCTCCCGAGACCGAGGCCTATATCCATAAACACGGGCTTTACCGGAAGAAGGGATGACCGGGCAAAAATTTTTTCATTTTTTTTCATTTTTCTATTGTCATTGTTATTTTTTCTGGTATAATGCTAACCTCAAAATTGTCCTTACAGGAGGATAAGACCACCGACTCAAAGACAAAATCCCTCCTCTGTTTGAGGGCAGCCATTGAAAAGAAGGCTGAGAATCCGGTCCTTCTGGAGTTGAAGGGGGTCTCTTCTTTTACGGACTACTTCCTCCTCTGTACCGGCAAATCGGATCGTCAGGTCCAGGCCATTGCCAGATCGATTGAGGAAACCCTTGGGAAGATGGGAATCCGGCCTCTCGGTCAGGAAGGAACGGGGCAGGGGAAATGGGTCCTGATGGATTATGAGGATGTGGTGGTTCACATCTTTCTGGAACCTGTAAGAGAGTTCTATGATTTAGAAGGGTTATGGAACGATGCGCCTCGCATCGACCTGAAAAAAGGAGCGGAGATTGGTGAAAGATAAGGCAAATTTAAAAAAAAAGATGGACAGAAAAACACTGGGACAATTTAAAAAGATTCTGCTCAAGGAGAGGGAACAGATCGTCGGCGAGGTCAAACAGACTTATGTCTCCTCCCAGGAGGTGGGCCAGGATGGGATTCAGGATATCGGAGACGAGGCGGCCAATATCTATAATAAACAGATCCTGCTCAGCCTCAACGAGAATGAGCGGATGAGGCTCCAGGAGGTGGATGAAGCTCTGGATCGGATTAAGGGCAGCACCTATGGAACCTGTGAAGAATGCGGAGAGCCTATTAGCTTGAAAAGGCTTGAGGTCCGGCCGGTCGCAAAGCACTGTGTGGCCTGCCAGACGAAGATGGAAAGGGGGGGATTATAGGGGATGTTGGTAAAACTGCTATTGATTATCATTCTGATTATGATCTCTCTCTTCTGCTGGCTCTCCCTGACCAATCCTTTGGATGTGAAATTCCAATTCTTTGGAAAGGTTTTTCCCACCGATCTCTCCACCCTCATGATCACCTCATTCGTGCTGGGCGCCATGCTCGTCTTCATCAGCACCCTGACGAGGGATGCCAAGCGGGCCATCCAGAACTATCGCCAAACCCGGCAGAGAAAGAAGGAACAATCCATTCAGGAGGAGTTGAACAAGGGGATGGACTATTTCCTCCGGGGGGATCTGGCCAAGTCCAAAACCCACTTCGCAGAGGTCCTGAGAAACAATCCCCTCCAGAAAGATCTCTATTTAAAACTCTCGGAGATATCGGTCAAAGAGGGCAATGACGAAGAGGCTCTCAACTGGCTGGAGAGGGCGCGATGGATCGACACGAAGAAGGTGGACATCCTTCTCCGTCAGGCTGAAATCTATCAACGAATGAAGCGCTTCGATGAAGCCATCCGAACTTTAAACCGTGCCATCGGTCTGGATGAATCGAATCTCAAGGCCCTGAATAGTTTAAGGGATATCTATCAGAACAGCCGGAGATTGGAAGAGGCGATCCGGATCCAGAAGTCGATTCTCAAACTCGCCAAAGGAAAACAAGCCGAAGAGGGGGAAAACCTCTTCTATCTTGGTTTAAAATATGAATATGCCAAGGACCTTCTAAACCGGGGTGGAGAAGAGGATCTGGAGAATGCCCTGAAAGGGGCCAAGGAGATCGTCCGGGAGGAGAAGACTTTTCAGCCCGGCTTCGTATTGCTGGGCGATATCTATCTCCGGATGGGGAAATGGGCTTCCGCAGGAAAGGTCTGGGGGAAGAGCTTCAGACGATTCAAATCGATCACCTTTATCCTCCGATTGGAAGAACTCTATCTCAGCCGGGAAGATCCGAGCACCCTGCTCCGTATCTATCAAAAGACATTGAGCGCCGATCCGGAGAACTGGATGATCGCCTTCTTCTATGCCAAGTTCTGCTTGAGGTTGGAGATGCTGGATGAAGCCCTTGAGGAGATCAATATGATCAGCTTAAGACAGAAGGACTTTCCAGCGCTCCACAGATTACTTGCGGAGATCTATCTTCATAAGAAAGATTTCAGCCGGGCAGCCCAGGAGTTTGAGAAAACCTTCGAATTGAGCGGGACCTCCTATCTTCCCTTCACCTGCAACATCTGCGAAAAGGAGTCGAAGGAATGGATGGCCTACTGTCCCAAGTGCCATCGGTGGAGCACCTACTCGATCAAAGAGGTTGAAAAGATTATCTCCCCGCTTCCTCCCTCTCGCCCCTATTCCGATAGGGCCTATTTCTCCCCCGAGGGGGAATAAGGACATGTCTCTGAAATTTGAATGAATGCGAATCCTTTTCGAAAGACTCTTCCGTTTTCTGCTACCGCCTCAATGCCACTGCTGTGAGAGATTCTTAGAAGAAGGTCAACAGGGAATCTGCCCGGATTGTCTCTCGAAGATCCAGTGGATCACCCCCCCCTTCTGCACCATCTGCGGAATCCCCTTTGTCTCCAGGGAAGTCGAGAACCACCCATGCGGCGCTTGTGTGACAAGGGAAAAATATTTTACAATAGCAAGAGCTCTGGGACATTATGAAGGACCTCTCAGAGAGGCAATCCATCGATGGAAATATGAGGAGAAGACCCACCTCACGACCTTCTTTGGAGGGCAATTGGCAGAGGGGTTACGTCGTTACTGGGATCCCAAATCTTTAGACTTCCTCATCCCTGTTCCTCTCCACCCGAAGCGATTAAGGGAACGGGGGTTCAACCAGGTTCTTCTCCTTGTAAAGGAGTTAAGCCGGAGAACCGGAATCCCGTACCAAAAGGGGCTGCTTCAAAAGAAGAGACCCACCGTCCCCCAGATCGACCTGAGTGGTACGGAGAGGGAGAAGGGAGTGAAAGGCTCCTTCCATATCCAGAGAAAAGAAGAAGTGGAAGAAAAGAAGATCCTTTTAGTGGATGATGTTTTCACTACCGGTGCGACGGTCAATGAATGTTCAAAGGTGTTGCTAACAGCAGGGGCGAAGAGGGTCGATGTTTTCACCATCGCCCATGCCCTCAAGAACCCATAAATGAATTGCGGAATGCGGAGTGCGGAATTAAAATCATGCTCCAAATGACAGGATCGATGTTTTGAGTAAAAACTTTAAACTTGAAACTTCATTAATTTATTCCGAAATCCGCAATCCGAAATCCGCATTTTAAGAAACCCTTTCAACAAGCAAAAACGATGAGTCATCATAGCAAAAAATTTCTTCTATGGATCCTGATCCCCGTTGTGGTCGTGGGAATACTCCTGTTCTGGACCATCCATTATCTCTTCGACCCCAACCTCTACCGTAACGCCCTTCAAAAATCTTTGACCTTTCACCTCGGCAGGGAAGTCACCTTTGGAAAGGCAAAAATCGGTTTCTGGGGTGGGATAGGAATTGCCTTCGAAGACTTCCGAATAAAGGACCGCTCCCAATCCTTCGATCTCTTTCAATCCAACAGGTTGATTTTAACAGCGAAGATTCTTCCCCTCCTGAGAAGAGAGGTCAAGTGGAAACGCATCACCCTTGAGAAACCCAAGGCTCATCTCTTCCGGGACAGAAACGGAAGATTCAATTTTTCCGGCGCCCCCTTAACCGGAGAGGAGTTGAAGTCTTCCCGGCAGAAGATGATTCAGATTCTCTCCACCCTCTTCGGAGGCTCCCTATCCATTCGATCCGGAGAGATCTCTTTTTCAGATGAAAGCATTGATGGTTCCCCCCTTTCAACGGAGATCCGATCCTTCGATCTCCGTATCTCAAAAGCCTCTTTCCGCAAATCCTTTCCTTTTCACATGAGCGGAAAGATCCTCCACTCCAAAAAGGAAGGCAGGTTCTCTATCTCAGGAACGATTGAAGACATCAATGAAGAGATGGACATCGCAAAAGGAAGGGTGAAGGCAGAGGGGGAGGTAAAAAATCTTGAGGTTTTTCATTTCTGGCCCTATTTCAAAACCCTTCTTCCCATGAATAAGATTGCGGGAACCCTCGACCTCAAAGGTCGCTACCAGGGAGACCTCTCCGGACCCTTCAAGGCCTCTGTTAGGATCCAATTCAGAGATGTGGCCTACGATCATCCAAAGGTCTTTGCCTACCTTTTCACGCCAAAATGGCTCAACCTCGACCTCCATGCCGATTATGACAGGAGCACATTCAAGATCTCCCAGTTTTCCATCGAACTGCCGGAGATAAAAATCAAGGGAAAAGGCAGGATCTATGGAATCGGAACGAAGGAGATGGGTCTGGATGCGGAGGCATCGAGCGGCTCCTTTGACCTTTCTGATGGAAGGAGGTTTATCCCCTTCCGGATTATCACCCCGAGTGTTTCCGATGCCCTTTTTCGTGCGGAGGGAAGTGGTCCGGTGCAGATCCTCTCCGTAAGGCTTTCAGGAAAGATTCCCGAAATTGAACACTGCGATCAGCTTCAATATGCCCATACTCTGATGGTCGAGATGAGGATCAACGGCACCCGTCTGAAACTCCCCTGGAATCTTCCCGCCCTGGAAGGATTGAAAGGACACCTCCTTTTCAAGGGAGGCCATCTGAATTTGAAAGAAGTGGAAGGAAGGGTGTTTCATTCGAGTATCGATCGAGCCCATGGAATCTTCTATGAACTTCTCCAGGTCCCCACACTCGAGATTCACTCTGAGGGTCGACTCGATCTATCAGACCTTCCCTCTCTGGTAAACCCCGTTAGAAATTCCAGCGGGGCATTAAACCCCGCCGGAATTAATCTGAAATGTAACCCCGCTGCAGAGCAGCGGGGCATTATTTCTAACGGGGTAAAGACCGACGCATTTGACCGCGACTCGGAAGAGGCCCTCGCGCCGATCTCTTCCCTTTCAGGCAGAGCACAGTATCAAATTTCTCTTAACGGAAAATTAAAGGCTCCTCTCCATTTTAAGCACCAGGGGGGTTATCTTCTCTCCAGGGTTCATCTGACCCATTCGCAGATTCCATTTCCCATCCAGATCGATGAGGGGAAGCTCAACCTTTCCAACGACGATCTTCAGTGGTCAGGAGCAAAGGTTGAATTTGGAAATTCCTCTTTCCTCATGGGCGGCTCATGGAAGACGGGAGGAGCTTTCGAGATCACAGCCAAAGGGAAGGCTGATCTGAAAACCCTATTGGCTCTTTCTCAGTCCCCTCTCCTTCCTGAAGAGACCCGTTCAAAGGCAGAGGAGATCAAAAGTCTATCAGGGACTGGCCAACTCTCGTTCAAAGGGAGAAGGGCCACGCTCCACCAACCCTTCTTCTATGAACTGGAATTCGCCCCTAAGGAGGTCTCTCTCCTTCTAAAAGGAGCCTCTGATCCGCTCCTCTTTCGAGAAGGGTCCCTATTCCTTTCCAATCTTGGGACCGCTTTTTCAAAATTAAAAATCCAGTCCCTAAACTCCTCTCTCTCATTCGACGGAACAGTGAAGCAAGGAGAGTTGAATCTCCTCACCTCCGGTTCGATCGATTTAAAAAATATCCACGCCATGCTTCAATTGCCCCTCTTTCCGGATTCGATGCGAACTCCGGCAGATGAAATTCAAAACCTCGCCGGGTCTGCAGAGCTTCGCCTGAACTGGTCCGGAAGAGCGGAGGATGGAGTCCGCGCCATAAGGGAAGGAGAAATCCGATTGAAAGGGGTCTCTCTTCGACACCCAAAGATCCCTGCCCCTCTCTCACAGATTGAAGGTAGGATTCTCTTCTCCCCTCAACAGATCCGGTGTGATGGATTGAAAGGGAAACTGGGAGATTCTTCCCTCACTCTGACCAGCGTCTCCACCCGTCTTGCCTCCCCTGCTAAGGCAGGAACGATCAAGGCCGATTCAGGGGTGACCAGGCGACTCTCTTTCCAGTTCTCCTCCTCTCATCTCGACCTCGATTCCCTCTTCCCGGAGAGGGAGAAAAAAACTCCAACCTCCTTTGAAATGCTCAGGAAATGGCTTTCCAGTTGGGCGATTGAGGGCAAGGTCGATATTGAACAGGCGAAGTATCGAAATCTCCATTGTCAGGACTTAAAGTTTGAGATGAAGATGGTTGATGGGAAGTTGCTGATCCATCCTTTTCAATTGAAAGCAAATGGGGGGGACCTCTGGGGTGAGGGGTGGATCGAACCCGCAGGAAAAGGCATTCGATTCGAAATCAAACCCCGCCTCTCCAACATGGAGGCAGTGTCCTTTCTCCGAACCCTCCTCCCGAAAGGAGAGGAGGAGAAGATATGGGTGACAGGAAGGATCTACATCGATAAAGTGGAACTCAGGGGAGAGGGAGAGGATTTCCAGAGGGTGAAAGAATCGCTCAAAGGAGGGTTAAGGCTGGAACTGGAGAATGGAGTGATTGAAAGGGGAAATATCCTGGCCAAGATATTTTCGATCCTCAATGTCTCGCAGCTCTTCAAGGGAAGGCTCCCTGATCTGAAGACAAAAGGGCTTCCCTATCATCGGATCTCCTCAAACATCGAGGTGAAAGAAGGTGTCGCCTCCACAGGGGACTTCCTGGTCGATAGCGATGCCATGAGGATCACCATCATCGGGAAAATCGATCTGGGCAAACACCTGATCGATGCAAAGATAGGAGTTCATCCTCTAGGCACTGTGGATATGGTATTGAGCCACATTCCCATTGCAGGATATATCCTCACAGGAAAAGAGAAGGCTTTCCTCTCTTATGTCTACGAGGTGAAAGGAGATCTCGACGATCCTAAGATTGAAGCCATTCCTTTCAAAAGCATAGGAGAGGGTTTACTCGGCATTTTCAAACGCTTGCTGGAAACTCCCCTCAGACCCTTCCAGAAGAACGATTCGCCCAAGAAGTGAGTTAGTTTGGAGTGAGGATTTCGGATATTAGAAATTTTCGTGAAGCTCCCCGTGCTTCCGCACGGGGATGAATGCGAAGGTGGGTAAAACAAATAATTTTTTTCACAAATCGAATTTCTCTTGACAAATAACAATATATTGTTGTAGTGATTAGAGATTATACTAAATATAGCCCTTCATTAACCCTTTTTTCTTTAAAATCCCGCAGAACAGGTGATAAGAAAATGGCAAATGTCATTGAAATGAAAGAGGATCGAAGAGAAACGAAGGAAGAGTTTGAAACCACGGATATGGCCCTCTTCGTTCGCACCTCTGAAGAGTCGATGAATAATTGGAACCGTCAGAGAATCGTCGATGCCCTCATCAGAGAGACCTATATTGATGTCGATACGGCAAGAGAGATCGCACGGGAGGTGGAAGATTTAATCATCACCTCCAAAATCAAGATGATCACCGCACCCCTCATCCGTGAACTGGTGGACACCAAACTGATCGAAAGGGGACTCGAGCAGGCCCGCAAGATGCACACCCGTCTTGGTATGCCCCTTTACGATGTGGACCAGCTTATCCTCCATCCCAATAAGGAGAATGCCAATGTCCCACACGGGCCCGAGGCCACCAATCTCACCCTTGCGGAGGGGATCAAAAAGGAGTATGCTCTTCTCTCCGTCTTCTCACAGGAGATCGCCGATGCCCATATGCGCGGGGATATCCATCTCCACGATCTCGGTTTCGTGGATCGACCTTACTGCAGCGGTCAATCCCTTGAATATATCAAGCGCTTCGGCCTCAGCCTTCCCAATTCCATTGCCATGGCCAGGCCTGCCAAACATCCGGAGGTGCTTCTTGCTCATATGGTGAAGTTTGCTGCTGCCCTTCAGAGCAGTTTTGCCGGAGCGATCGGATGGGATGCGGTCAACCTCTTCTTTGCGCCCTATCTGGTAGGGATGTCGGACCAGGACCTGGAACAACTGGCCCAGATGATGATCTTCGAGTTCTCTCAGCAGGCTGTGGCCCGTGGGGGACAGGCGATCTTCACCGACCTCAACCTCTACTGGGAGGTGCCCAAACACTTCGAACATGTCCCTGCCATTGGCCCGGGAGGGGAGAGGACGGGAAAGAATTACAATGAGTATATAAACGAATCGCAACGCTTTGCCCGGGCCCTCTTCAATGTCTTCATGGAAGGGGATGGATCCGGAAGGCCTTTCTTCTTTCCGAAACCATTGGTCCACATCACAGAGAAGTTTTTTCAGACTCCAGGCCATATGGACTTCCTCCATCACATCTGCGATGTCGCTTCTGAAAAGGGCAACACCTACTTCGTCTTCGATCGCGGAGAGACCGCCAAGATCTCCGAATGTTGTCGTCTCAGCTTCAAACTCGACCAGACCGACTTAGAGGATGCGCTGCAGCCCTGGAAGATGCGATACTGCGCCCTCCAGAATGTGACGCTCAATCTTCCGAGGATTGCCTATCTGGCGATAGGAGATGACACCAGACTCTTTTCCAAGATCACGGAGTTCATCGAGGTGGCTGTCAAGGCCCATCTCGAAAAGAAACTCTTCATTGAAAAGCTCCTCTCCTTGGGGGAAAAAGGGCCTCTCGCTCTTCTGGCCATGGACCGGGATGGTTCTCCTTATTTGAGGATGCATCGCGCCAGTTTTCTCATCGGCATGGTAGGACTCAATGAACTCGTCCAGATTCATACCGGCCAGGAGATGCACCAGTCGAGGCAGGCCTTCAAATTCGGACTGAAGGTGATCGCCCATATGAAGCTCATAGTACACAGGTTCGGCGAACGCTACGGGATGCGTTTTGTCCTGGAACAGACACCGGCTGAATCGACCGCCTATCGCTTTGCCAAACTGGACCTCAGATTTCACTCCCCCCAATCGGGCCACATTGTCAAAGGGGATATCTCGAAAGGAGAAGTCTATTATACAAATTCGACCTACCTGAACAATTCCGCTGTCCTCAATCCGATCGAACGGGTGAGACAGGAGGGACTCTTCCATCCTCTGATCGAGGCGGGCTCATTGACCCATATCTGGCTGGGTGAGGCAAATCCCTCCAGAGAATCCCTGGCCAATTTCGTGATCAAGACTTTCAGGCAGACTCAAAATGACCAGATTGCCTTCTCACCGGAGTTTACCACCTGTAATGCCTGCAATCGAACGAGCAGGGGACTTCGATCCTCCTGCCAATATTGCGGATCGATGGAAGTGGACGGCATCACCCGGATCACCGGCTACTTCACCAAAGTCTCCAGCTGGAATAAAGGGAAGATCGGAGAGCTGCGAAACCGTTACCGGAACCAGGGATACATCGAAACCAAAGAAGGAGAAACTGTTCTGACGGCCGGATGATCATTTGAATGATATGGATCATGAAAATACTCCGAATATTAAGGTTACGGTTACGAAGCCCGTATCGTTTAGCGTTAAAAGGTGAGGGTAATGGATTAAAGACGATTAACGTAACCGAATGACGAAACGGGCATCGTTACCTTGACCGTATAACGAAACCCTTATTTTCTAAATAATGAAGGAGAAACCATGGAA
This sequence comes from Thermodesulfobacteriota bacterium, assembly GCA_030024065.1. Next base: position 1,291 of record JASEIE010000116.1, on the reverse strand, counting down.
CTGATTAAAATCTTCACCAAAGCGAAATGCCCTAAATGTCCTGCGGTCAAAGAGATTGGAACGGAGTTGACAAGAGAGGGATTGCAAGTCTTTCATTACGATCTGGACACGATTGACGGCCTGGCTGAAGCCTCCTTTTACAGTATCCTCTCCACCCCTTCCCTGGTCATCGAGGATGAAGAGGAGAGGGAGGTGGCCAGCTGGAGGGGTATGGTTCCGACCCTTCAGGAGGTGAAGCAGCACCTGTTCAGGAGTAACTGATGGGGGTGATATTGACCGGTGTCAGCAATCATCGGGTTGTTGCTCAAACCAGCCGTTTGCCCTTCGACAGACTCAGGGTGAGCGGTGATATCTTGAAACCATTTGAGTTTTCCGTTCATGCTGAGCCCTTCCTTCGACTTCGCTCAGGACATTCGGAAAAAACCGTTTGCCCTGAGGTTCTCGAAGGGTGAACGATTCGCTCAGGACAGGCTTGTCGAAGCATGAAATCGATTTGAGCAACAGCTCGTCATTCCATGACACTATCACGATCTACCATAACTATCCCTTTTATGAACATAAGCTATGATCGAGATCAAGGGATTTTTAGAAACTTCTTTTTTGGACTGGCCGGGGAATATCTGCTCCGTCCTCTTTCTTCCTCACTGCAACTTCCGCTGCCCCTACTGCCATAACCATCCCCTGGTCTTTCATCCCGAACAGTATGCCTCCGTTCCCCTGAAAGAGATTCTTCTTCGCCTCCGCTCCTTTAAAGGCTGGATCGACGGTGTCTGTGTCACAGGGGGAGAACCCACGCTCCACATCAACCTTCCCCTCCTGATCCAGGAGATAAAACGCAATGGATTCCTGGTCAAACTCGATACGAACGGTTCCAATCCGGAGATGCTGGAAAAATTAATCGAGAAAGGAGAGGTGGATTTCATCTCCATGGATGTGAAGGCACCCCTGGATCCCTTCAGCTACCGGCGATCAACCGGTCTTTCCATCGACCTCGCCCCCATATTGAAATCGATTGAAATTCTGAAGAGAGGAAAAGTGGAGTATCAATTCCGGATGACCGTCGTTCCACAGCTCCACTGTGAGGAAGACATCAAGACCCTGGGCGAACAATTAAGGGCTGGTCGAAGGTTGATCCTACAGAATTTCAACCCAGAGAACCCATTGGATCCCTCACTGAAAAAAACGAACCCTTACGATCCAAAAGTGTTGAAGGAGATGGAGAGGATCGTTCAGGAGATGGTATAATCCGTTACTTATGAGCCTGTCGAAGGAGAACGGCGGCTCAGGACAG
>JASEIE010000115.1 GCA_030024065.1 Thermodesulfobacteriota bacterium | reverse complement strand
GGCGCTACATATATTATAAAAATCTCCCCCATAACTGAGAAGGTGTGAAAAAATTAAAAGGGACCTCTCATTATACTCTTTTGAGCTCTGCGTTTAGTAAATCTTTGCCTTCGGAGAGAAAAATACTTGACAAGATATCTGATTTGTATTAATATAATTCAGTATGAAGAGGTTGGGGGCAGAGAAAGCAAGGTTACTGAGGGAGATCCAATACTGTTCCGAAATGCTTCAGGGGAGCCTGGTGGTTTTATATCGCAAATGCGGGAAGAAAGGGTGTCGATGTGAGCGGGGGGAGAAGCATGGACCCGCCTATTATCTCTCTTACAAAGAAGGGGGAGTGACACAGATGGTTTATATTCCTGTTTCCCGATTGGGAGAGGTCAAGAAGGCGATGGAAGCTTTTTCAAGGTATTGGGAGCTTGGAGTGAAGCTATCCCGGTTAAATCTGGAGCACATGGGGCTGAGAAGGAGGAGGGGGCATGAGAGAGGATAACGCTTCGGAGTTGAAGGTTGGGGAGGTGGAGAAGGAGAAGACCCGAAGGGTGCGCCTGAAGCCGATTAACCGTGAGCAGATGGTGCTGCGGCCGGTGGACGTAGAGGCCCTGGTGCCGGAGGATCATGAGGTGCGTGCCATTTGGGAATTCGTGGGACGTCTTGATCTAAGGCGATACTATGAGGATATTGAGGTGATCGAGGGGGAAGCCGGTCGTCCAGCCCTCGATCCTCGATTAATGATCAGTTTATGGATCTATGCTTACAGTAAGGGTATCGGTTCAGCGCGAGAAGTCTCACGGTTGTGCGAATACGATCCGGCCTATCAATGGTTAACGGGGATGGAGCCGATTAATTATCACACGTTGTCAGATTTTAGGGTGGTTCATAAAGAAGCTTTGGACGATTTATTCACGGAGGTTTTGGGGTTGTTAAGTGCAGAAGGATTAATCAGTTTAGAGCGGGTGATGCATGATGGGACGAAGGTCAAGGCCTGTGCCGGTGCCGATACCTTTCGACGGGAGGAGCGAGTTAGGAGGCATTTACAGGCAGCGCGTCAGCAAGTGGAGCAGATGGGAGATCCTCGGTTGGCTGAGGAGGTGAGCCCACGGGTGGCCAAGGCGCGCCAGCGAGGGGCACGGGAGAAGCAGCAGCGACTGGAGAAGGCCTTGGAAGAACTGGAAAAGATCCGGGCTTGCAAGTCGACTCCGGAAGAGAAGCAAGAGGCGCGCGTGAGCATGACCGATCCACAGGCACGGATCATGAAGCAATCCGATGGGGGTTATGCGCCCAGCTACAATGTGCAGATCTCAACGGATGCGAAAGAAAAAGTGATTGTGGGAATAGGCGTGAGCCAATCGGGGAGCGATTATGGGGAGTTGGTTCCAGCAGTAGATCGGGTGGAGGCGAACCTAGGGCAGGAGCCCGAACAGGTCGTGGTGGATGGAGGTTTTACCAGCAGGGACAATATCTTAGCAATGAGCGAAAGGGAAGTGGATTTGATTGGATCGATGGGAACGGGGACTTCGCAGTCAGCGGGGCAGATGAAGCGGCGAGGCGTAGAGCCGAGTTTTTATCCTGAGGCGTTTCATTATGATGGGGTCAGTGACACCTACACCTGTCCGGTGGGGAAGATTCTAATAGCTGATGGGGAAGAGAAGCGGCCAGGGCGAACGAACTATAAATATCGAGCCTGTGCTAAGGATTGTCAGGGATGTCCCTTCCGGCAGAAGTGTTGTCCCCAAAATGGGGCGAAAGGTCGCTCGATTGTGAGAGGGGTGGATGCTCCTGAGGTTGCCGCTTTCATCGCAAAGATGGAAACCGACGAGGGGAAAAAGATTTATCGACAAAGGGGGGCGGTGGCTGAATTTCCTAACGCCTGGATCAAGGACAAGATCGGATTACGACAATGTCGATTGCGAGGTTTGGTTAAGGTTGGAATGGAAGTACTGTGGGCTGCTTTGACTTACAACATCAAACAATGGATCCGTTTGTGCTGGAGGCCCCAATGGGTATAGTTTTGGGGAAGGTAGAAATTGAAAGTAAGAACCGGAACGAAAAATAGGGGGAAACTCCAGAAATTCGGCCAGAAAAGTCACATGATCAGTGCATGACAAAGACCGATATGCACTCTTCATGACCGGTCAACTCTTGCCATAACCCAATTTGAGTCTTGGCTGAGAGGTTACGGATACAAAATCCAATTTTTTCACATCTTCTGAGGGATTACCTGAAACATAATAGAAAAATATTCTTGAGAAACAAAGAAATGTGTAGTATCAATAAAAATCCCTGCATAGTCATGAATTTGACCTATGCTCTATTCCCCTATGAAATCATTAGAATGAGAGAGAGATGAACCCCGTTGTTGCATTAAATTCGGCGCATGGATTTACCCAACCCTTACCCCATGAGGGGTGGCTGTCAAATCAATGTCGTTACCTGGATCAATCCAAGAGTGACCTTTGGGAGTTATCCTCAAAAGGGTAGGAACAGCCTTTTGATGGGGGTATGCAGTTGATTCAACCGCATCTTTATGCAACAACGGGGTGAACTCATCTCGATATTATTTCATGATCCTGAATGATGGAAGGATTGACCTATTCATAGAGGTGGTATCGTAAGTACAAAAAAATCTTTTAAGGATGATCTTGTAGGAGGGGAGAATGATACCAAAAGAAAAATTGATTGAGATGTATGAAAAGATGGTTCGAATTCGACTTTTTGAAGAGAAGGCGGTCGAACTCTTTTTCAAAGGGGTCCTTCCTGGTTTTTTACACTCCTCCGTCGGTCAAGAAGCGGTTTCTGTGGGTGGCTGTTCTGCTCTTCGAGAGGATGACTACATGATCAGCACCCACAGGGGTCATGGAGATATCATTGCAAAGGGTGCAAGGGTAGACCTGATGATGGCTGAGCTCTTTGCGAAGAAGACAGGCTATTGCAAAGGAAAGGGAGGATCGATGCACATCGCCGATTTAGATTTGGGAATTCTTGGTACTACGGGGATTGTGGGTGCAGGCCTTCCCATTATCAATGGGGCAGCCCTGGCCTGCCAATTGAAAGGTACGGATCAGGTCTCCCTCTGCTTTTTTGGGGACGGGGCTTCGAATACAGGCTCTTTCCATGAAGCCCTCAATTTGGCCTCAGTATGGAATCTGCCCGTCATCTTCGTCTGCCAGAACAATCTCTATGCAGAGTCGACTCCACAGTGGGTTCATCAGAAGATTCGAGATATTTCCATGAGAGGTGGAAGTTATGGAATACCTGGGATGAGCGTGGATGGAAACGATGTCCTGGCGGTCTACCAGGCAGTGAGTGAAGCGGTTGAAAGCGCAAGAAAGAAAGAAGGACCAACCCTCATTGAATGTAAGACCTATCGCTGGTTAGGCCATTATGTAGGTGATCCAAGCACGAGCTATCGAACTAAGGAAGAGGTGGAGGAATGGAAAAAGCGAGATCCTATAAAGCGCTATCGGAGGAATTTATTGGACACGGAGGTCTGTGGGGAAAAGAATTTGGAGGCCATCGACCGCAGAGTCGAAAAAGAGATTGAGGAAGCGGTAGAGTTTGCACAAAATAGTCCAGATCCAAATCCTGAAGACGCCCTTGAGGATGTTTACATTGGCGAATATATTCCATGAAGGAGAAGGGGAATGCGAGAGATCACATATCGTGAAGCTTTGAGGGAGGGTTTGAAAGAGGAAATGAAGAGGGATGAACGGGTCTTTCTCTTGGGTGAAGATATTGCAGAATTTGGGGGGACTTATAAGGTGACCCAAGGGCTTCTTGAGGAATTTGGTTCGGCTCGTGTAAGGAATACGCCCATCTCGGAGGCAGCCATTACTGGCGCTGCATTAGGAGCAGCCCTTCTCGGAATGAGACCAGTGGCAGAGATCATGTATATCGACTTTTCAACGATTGCGATTGATCAGATTATCAACCAGATCGCCAAAGTGCGCTACATGTTTGGTGGGAAGGCTAAGGCTTCTTTGGTGATTCGCACTCAAGGAGGAGCGGGTAGATCATCGGCTGCTCAACATGCCCAAAGCCTTGAGGCCTGGTACACCCATATCCCAGGGTTAAAAGTGGTAATGCCTTCCACTCCTTACGATGTAAAAGGGCTCATCAAGTCGTCTATCAGGGATGACAATCCCATCATCTTCATCGAACATAAGCTCCTCTACAATGAGAAGGGACCGGTCCCTGAGGAGGAATATCTGATCCCTATTGGAAAGGCGGACATTAAAAGGGAGGGGAAGGATGTGACCATCGTGGCCACATCGCGAATGGTCTTGAGAGCCCTCAAAGCTGCTGAGGCTTTAGCTGAAGATGGGATTGAGGCTGAGGTGGTTGATCCGAGGACGTTGGTTCCTCTTGATGAGGAGGCGATCCTTCAATCGATTAGGAAGACAGGGAGGTTGTTGATCGTTCATGAGGCTTCCAAGCGATCCGGATTTGGAGCTGAGATAGCGGCATTGGTCTCGGAGAAGGCCTTCTATGACCTCGACGCTCCGATCAAGAGGGTTGCGGCTGCCAATACCCCTGTTCCTTTTGCGCCTAAATTGGAAAACTTCGTCATCCCCGATGAGAGGGCAATTATCAAAGGGGTCAGGGAATTGCTCGGATAGGAGAAGCTCTCGATGGCAAAGGCAATTATCATTCCAAGGCTCGGTTTGACAATGGAGAAGGCCACGATTATGACCTGGATGAAACAGGAAGGGGATCGGGTTGAAAAGGGGGAGCCCATTTGTATCATTGAGACAGACAAAATTAACTTTGAGATTGAGGCGCCTGAGTCAGGCATCCTGGTGAAGATCATGGCTCAAGAGGGCGATATCCTACCTGTCGGTGAGGTCATCGCGGTAGTGGCCGAAGGAGGGGAGACCTTTGACCTCGATACGGTGATCAAAAAGGCTAAAGAACTGAAGGCTCCTCCTGAAGAGAGGCCTGCGGAGATCCCAATAACCATCTCCTCGCCCAGATTAAAAGAGGGGAGGCGAGAAGTTAAGGCATCTCCTTTAGCGAGAAGGATTGCAGAGGAGAAGGGAGTGAGTCTGGAAGGCATCATCGGGACAGGTCCTGGTGGAAGTATTACCAAGGAGGATGTCCTGAGGACAATAAAAGAGGGTGAGGAGAGGCCCCTCCAAATCTCTAAAAGGATTCCGCTCAAGGGGATTAGAAGGTTGATTGCGGAAAGGATGACTTTGAGCTGGCATACGGCTCCAAGAGTGACTCAGGTGATGGAAGTGGATATGACAGAGGTGGTCCGCTTTCGGGAGGAGAATCAATCGATTTGGGAGTCGAAGGGAGTTCGGGCTTCCTTGAATGATATTTTGATTAAGGTGGTGAGTCAGGCATTGATGGAGGTGCCTGAAATCAATTCGAGCCTGAAAGGGGATGAGATTGAGGTTTATGGGAATGTGAACATAGGAATTGCTATTGCCACAGATAGGGGTTTGATCGTGCCAGTTCTACGGAATACCCATAAAAAATCCCTTCTTGAAATTGCTCAGGAGAGTAGCGGTCTCATTCAAAGAACTCAGGAGGGAAAAATCGGGCCAGATGATCTCAAGTTTGGTACCTTCACCATTACCAACCTGGGGATTTATGGGGTCGACCTCTTCACACCCATTATCAATCAACCCGAAAGTGCCATCTTGGGGGTTGGGAAGCTTGATCGAAAGGTAAAGGTCGTTGAAGAAGATAAGATTGCCATTCGGTCGACAATGAACTTTTGTCTTACGTTCGATCACCGGGTGATCGATGGTGCACCTGCAGCCAGATTTTTAGGACGACTGAAAGAGATCTTGGAGGACCCAAGTCAATTGAAGGGATTGATATAGACGATGGAAAGAAGAACCTTTGATTTGATCGTTCTGGGAGGCGGGCCTGGAGGTTACAGCTCAGCCCTCAGGGGGGCCATGAAGGGCTTGAAGGTCTGCCTTATCGAGAGGGAGAAGTTAGGGGGGACGTGTTTGAACTGGGGTTGTTTCCCAACAAAGTCCCTTCTTCATGATTCTCAACTTTTTTCAGAATTGAGATCTTCTGAATATCTCGAGGGTGAAATCAAACTCCGTTTTGAAAAGGTGATGGAACGAAAGGACAAGGTGATCCATAACCTCGTCAATGGAATTGAGACCATATTGATCAATCGGGGAGTGATGTTCATCCAGGGGAATGGGAGGCTTGTTGATTCAAAAAATTTAATCGTCAAGAAAAAGGATGGCTCCGAAGTTACGATAAATGGAGAGAGGATGATCATCTCCACCGGTGCCGTCCTCGATTCATCCCCATTCAGGACAGATGGCGAAAGGATTTTATCGAGTCGAGATGCTCTAAGCCTGAAGGAATTGCCCAGAGGCTTAGCAATTGTCGGCTGTGGGAGGAGGGGTGTTGAATTTGGGACGATCTTTAGAGGGTTCGGCTGCGAAGTGGTGTTATTCGAAAAGGGTAACCGAATACTCCAAAGGGAGGATTTGGAGATCTCCCATCGACTTCGGCGAATCCTCACAATGCAGGGAATTAAAGTGATGGTTCATACCGAAGCGGTGGATGCGAGGATTTCTGAGAAAGGTAGGGTTATCCTCAGCCTCAACACGAAGAAGGGATTGGAGCAGATCGAGGTGGAAAAGGTTTTGATCCCAGGAAAGAGGTTAGGGAATATAGAAGATCTTGGCCTGGAAAATGTTGGGATTGTCTTAGAGGATGGCTTTATACGGGTGAATGAGCATCTGGAGACCTCTGTCTCTGGAGTTTACGGAGTCGGTGATGTGAACGGAAGGGGCTTCCTTGCTCACAAAGCCCTTGTTGAAGGAATCCTATCGGTGGATCAATTTACTGGAAAGTCGATGAAGATAGACCTTCGACTCCTTCCTCGATGTACCTATGCGAGTCCTGAGATTGGGTCCATCGGTTTGACCCAAAAAGAGGCTGAGGAGAGGGGCGAGGAGATCGAAGTGGGGAAATTTCCCATTGCTGCCTCGGGCAGGGCAGCTACGATCGGACAGGACCAGGGCGTCCTTAAGATCGTTTTTGGTAAGAGATATGGTGAGATCCTCGGTGTACATATATTGGCCCCCCAGGCGACAGAGCTCATCTCCATCGCCTCCCTGGCTATGCGGAATGAGATGGGGGTCGAGGAATTGAAAGCCGCGGTATATGGTCACCCAACCCTTTCTGAGGCCTTCTTTGAAGCAGCCCTTGACGTGAAGGGAGAAGCAATCCACTTCTTAAAGAGCGGAGTAGAATTATAAGGCGAGCCATCCTCCATCCACAAACAGGGTTTGGCCTGTAACATAGCTCGAAGCATCGGAGGCAAGATAGATGGCAGCACCGACAATCTCCTCAGGTTTGCCAAACCTTCCCATGGGAGTCCTTCGAAGAAGATCTTCGGAGATAACTTTCGATTCCCTCATTCCCTTGGTCAATTTTGTTTCGAGGTAGGCAGGGCCGATCGCATTGACTTGAATATTGTATCTCGCCCAATCAATGGCCAAAACTTTTGTCAATTGAAGAATACCTCCTTTTGCAGCGCAGTAGGCAATTTGCCTTGGGAATGCCACCACTGCTCCGACAGAGGCTATGTTGATGATCTTCCCTCCACCCTGTTTGATCATGACCTCTCCCACTGCCTGGCAGAAGAGGAAGGTTCCGGTGAGATTAACCCTCACAATCTCCTCCCATTCCTTAAGGGTTACTTCCTCTGCCCTTTTCAGAACGGGACTGATACCTGCATTATTCACGAGGACATCGATCCGAGAGAAAACCTTTAATGCACTATCCACAGCTCCCCGTATCTCTTCAGGATTCCCAATGTCGGCGGAAACCGGGAGAGCCTTTCTTCCATAACATTCGATCTCCTTTGCCACCTTTTCGAGGGCTGACAAATTTCTGCTCACCAAAATGAGATCGGCTCCAGCCTTGGCGAATCCTTTGGCAACTGCTTCACCAATGCCTCGGCTTGCACCGGTCACCATCGCTCTTTTACCTGTCAATTGAAACATGCTTATCAGATCCACTTTCCCCTACATCCCTTCCCGTCACCCTAATTTCTTCTCCCTCCTGTCAATGACCCTTTTAGCCTTAAAGGTGGTTCGCTCGAGAGTTCCGAAGGGAACAAATTTGATCTCCGGAGTCACTTGGCATTCTTCTTTTAATCCCTGCTTCAGTGGAAGGGTGATCCTTGGAACATCCTCATCTTTTAGGCACTCGACAACAACAGAACATACATCCATACTCAGTTGGGGATCTGTGGTGAGTTCGATACAGAATTCATCGGAAAGCTCACAGAAGCTCCTTACGACCTTCTCCACTTGAACAGGATAAAATTTTGCACCTTTATAGATGATCATATCATCCGCCCTTCCCAATATCCCTCCTTGGGAACGGGCATGGGTTCGACCGCACTTGCATTTTCTCTTATCCGATCTGGCAAGATCATTAGTCCAATATCGGATCATAGGAGTGGCCTCTTTGGTAAGGTGAGTGATGACAAGGACCCCCACCTCTCCAGGGCGACAGGGTGTTTTAGTCTCTGGATGAATCACCTCGATGAGGAGATGGTCCTCCACCCAATGAATTCCTGCCTTGTAGGGACATTCCGAAGCGATGGTTGGACCGATCTCAGCAAGGCCATAATAGTCAAAGGCCTCAATACCCAATCCCTTCTCGATCTTCTCGCGGGTTGCCGGAACTTCAGACCCTCCTTCTCCACCGAAGCATCCAATTCTCAGGGAAATATCTTTGGGTGGAATTCCTCTCTGTTTCAGACGTTCGGCGATGTGTAAAGCATAAGAGGGTGTGCAGAGAAGAACAGTGGATCCTGGATTGAGGAGGTAATCGATTTGACGTTCCGTCATTGCAGCACCAATGGGAATGACGAAGCAACCCAATTCTCCTGCAGCATAATGGGTTGACATTCCAGCTACCCAAAGACCATAACTGAACCCATTTTGAATGATATCTCCCGGCCTCACGCCAAAGGTCCACATCGTTCGAGCTGTCCATTTGGAGATGTTCTTCACATCATCGTAAGACCAAATGGTATTCACAGGAACACCCGTTGTCCCTGTGGAGGGATGGAGCTCTGCCCATCTTTCAGGGGAGGCAACCGTAAACCTTCCAAAGGGAGGATGGGCCTGTTGTTCATCTCGGAGCTCGGATTTGGTAACAAAAGGGAGATGGACGGCATCTTCTAAAGATCGAATATCTTTGGGGTTGATTCCTGCCTTTTCAAACTTTTCCCGATAAAATTCAGATCCTTGGTAACATCTTCTTAATTGATGTTTAAGTCGATGAAGTTGAAGGGCCTCTAATTTTTCTCGATTCATTGTCTCTATCTCAGGATCATAATACTTTTTGAACTTCATAATACCCCCTTCTCGTGATTCATGAGGCTTGTTTTGTTTCCCTTTTATCCACGACCCGTTTTGCTCTGAAGACAGGCGGTTTCAGGGTGCCGTAAGGAACAAACCGAATCTCCGGAGTTACCTCACATTCATTTTTCAACCTTTCCTTCAATTGAGAGGTGTTTTGGGGAATCGCTTCATCCTTCAGGGACTCAACAATAAGGGTGCATGTATCCTTGCCAGACTCTGGGTGGGTGGTCAATTCGATGCAGAATTCATCAGAAAGTCCATCCAACCCCCGGACTACATTCTCCACTTGGGCAGGAAAGAAACTTCCATCCTCACAGAGGATGCGGTCCTCCGCCCTTCCGAAAACTCCTCCCACCGAGCGGGCATGGGTTCTCCCGCATTTACATTTTCTTTTATCCAGCCTCGCATAGTCATCGGTCCAGTATCGGATCATGGGTGTGGCTTCTTTGGTGAGATGGGTGATGACCAGGACGCCCACCTCTCCGGGGGCGGACGGTTTCAAAGTCTCCGGATCAATAATTTCGACCAGGAGGTGATCCTCAATCCAATGAATCCCCGCCTTCTTGGAGCACTCTGTGGCAATGATGGGACCGATGACCGTCAACCCGTAGCAGTCAAAGGCCTGGATCCCCAATCCCTTCTCGATCTTGTCACGGGTTGCAGGAACTTCAGCCCCTGTTTCACCACCGAAGCATCCGATTCTCAAAGGGATATCTTCGGGAGAGATTCCTCTTTGTTTCAGGCTCTCCGCGATATTTAATGCATAGGACGGGGTACAGAGAAGAACGGTGGAGCCAGGATTGAGGAAATAGTCGATTTGCCACTCGCTCTTTGTCGTGCCAATGGGGATGACGAAGCACCCCAGTTCTCGAGCCGCATAATGGACGGAGATCCCTGCCACCCAGATGCCATAACCGAATCCGTTCTGGATGATGTCTCCGGGTCGAACCCCGAAATTCCACATCGTTCTGGCTGTCCACCTGGAGATATGTTTGATATCTTCATGGGACCAGATGGTATTGATCGGAATACTGGTGGTCCCGGGCGAGGGGCGAAGTTCTGCCCAGGTTTCAGGAGGAGCCACCGTGTATCTTCCAAATGGCGGGTGAGCCTGCTGCTCCACCATGAGGTCCTGTTTAGTGATGAAAGGGAGATGGGTGACATCGTCGAGGGATCGGATATCCTCGGGTTTGATGCCTGCCTTTTCAAACTTCTCCCGATAGAACTCCGAATTTCGGTAACACCTTCTCAACTGAAGTTTGAGTTGATGGAATTGAAGGGCTTCGAGCTCCTCACGATCCATCAGTTCCATCTCAGGGTCAAAATATTTTCTGATCTTCATGGTCCCCCCTTCATGATTGCAGATTGTTGATTTCGGATTTCGGAATACCCCTCACCCCACCCTCTCCCCTGAGGGGAGAGGGAAAG
>JASEIE010000114.1 GCA_030024065.1 Thermodesulfobacteriota bacterium | reverse complement strand
AGATAACCCCAATGACAGGCAGTAAGGTGAGTAGAATATCCTCCCAATAACCCAATATCCCACGGAGTTTTCTAAATCTCGGTCCTCCTAAGGGGTCTGCCATTTCAAACCTTCCTTTAAAGGTCTACTTCTTTTTTGCTAACAGAGCCTCCTGAAGTTTCACCATCTCATCCGTCCAAACCCCTTTTTCTTTATAGAATTTAATGGCTCCTGTATGATAAGGGATGAGAGCCTCCTTGGTGACGAAAAGCTCCGGAGTCCAATCCTTTAGAAGTACATGGATAGCACCCAAATCCTTATAATTCTCCCAAAGGGCCTTTACCACTCGGTAGGCTGCCTCATCAGGAAGGTCCTCTCGACCAATGAGGTAGATATCATAAGCCCACAGATACTGTTCTTTCTCCACTCCGGTTCGTCCGGGACCGGGTGTGACCTTAATTGGATACCCTGGGAATTTTTCCCTTGTCCTCTTCACTGCTTCGGGAGAAGGATCGATGGGTAAAATTCTTGCTCCTCTTTTTGCATGGAGTTCTTCAATAACAGGCATACCTATGGTAACATTGGCGGCATCAGATCGACCTTCAATGATAGCCTTTGTAGCTTCGGCTATTGAACTTACAGGTATTGGTTTGATCTCTGACCAACTTACCCCACCATTGACTAAAAAGGCTTCGGTTTGTAATTGAAGTGATGGCGTTGGAAAATTCCCTGAAATCCTCTTCCCTTTAAGATCCGAGATCTTATTAATTCCAGAATCCGCTGAAACAATCAAACTATTTGAATTATTAACACTAATGGCAATGAGCCTTACTGAGAATCCTTTCCCCTTAGACAATTTATCATAAACAGATTCGCCGAGATATCCTTTCTCAGCATCCCAGTTATTTAGCACTCCGAGATCGATCTCTTGGGTTACCACAAGGGGATACCAGGCCGAAGGACCAGCCATGGGTTTCACGGTGGTTTTTATAGGAGTATGTTTTCCAACGACCGTTGCCACAGCAGTACCAACCATATTAAAAAAGGTACCTATGGGGTGTGTCGCAATGTTAAGGATAGTCGGAAGTGACTGGGCAGTAATATCTTTGACATTGACATTCCAGGTTATTACTACCCCCATTGCCAAAACTAAGATCAAAGTCTTTTTCATATGGTCTCCTCCTTTCAAACCCTCTTATTGTAGAAAGGGCTGTCTAATGTTTAAATATTTCCCCCCTTTCTCACATAAATTCCTTTATCCCCCCTTTTCATAAATGAGGCTTTCTTTGGGAACTTTAGACAATTCTTATTTCATCTCCCTCTGGTCTATGAAGCGTTTGGATTTATAATCAGATTTTTCTAAGGTATTTTGGGGGACAACCTCTGCTTCCACTCTGAGGTCGAGTGCGGACTTAAGGTCCAATGCGATATCGTTTTCTATCTTCTCCCTCTTCCTCCTGCTTTCATCGGATAGATCAAGGAAGATTTTAAGCTCATTTAAACCCCCTTTGGTATAAGCTACAATTCGGTATTCATCCCCAACCGATAGATTTTTTTGCACAATATTACCCACCAGATTTGGAAAAACATTCATCCCCCTGATGATGACCATATCATCCCTTCTTCCTATGATTCCTCCGTCCAGCATTCTGAAATTCCTTCCACAGGGACATTGGCCTTTTTTGATCTTGACCATGTCGTTTGTCCTGAACCGGATGGCCGGTGAGCATGACCTTCCAAGATTGGTAAGCACCAATTCGCCGATTTCTCCCTCCCCCACAGGCAAACAGGTATCCGGGTTTATCACTTCGGCTATAAATTCACTTTCGATAATATGGACAGCGGATTCCTGCATCGTGCATTGAAATGAATGCCCGCCTACTTCTGTTAGCCCAAGGTAGTCGAAGATTTTGGCATTCCACAAACCTTCAATCTTTCTCTTAACAGAAGGGACCAAAGCCCCTGGTTCACCCCCATCCACAAGAATCCTAACTGCCGAGTTTCTGAGATCGATATTCCTTTCTTGAGCCACCTCAGCCATTCTAATCGCATAAGTAGGTGTGCAAGCTACCACAGTAACACGATTCTCTATGATGCTTTCGATCCTTTGGATCGTATCCCATCCTCCCCCCGCAATCGCCAGCGCTCCGATCTGCCATACCCCTTCAAAGAGTCCCCAGTAAGCCACATGGGGTCCAAAGGCAAAGGGAAAGAATACCACATCATCCTTTTTGACCCCGGCAGCTACAAGGGTTGTCGCAGTGCACTTCCCACGCCACGGCCAGCTCTCTTTCGTATCCAACCATTTTAGGGGTTTGCCTGTTGTTCCTGTGGTCTGATGATATCTAACGTAGTTCTCAAGTGGCTCTGTGAGGTCCGTCCCCCAAGGGGGATGTTTTTCCTGATCCTCTTCAAATTCTCTTTTCGTTGTAAAGGGCATTTTTTGAAGATCATCAATAGATCGAATTTCTAAAGGGGTGATTCCATGGTGGCTGAACTTTTTTTGGTAAAATGGATTGGAGGCATAGACCTTCTTCAGCATACTCTCCAACTTCTGGAATTGGAGTAAGACAATCTCATCCCGGCTCGCCGTTTCCACCTTCTGATCGAAATATTCGACCTCTCTCATAATTGATCCCAAATTTAAAAACTCAAAATTTTTTCGGTTAACCCCGTTAGAAAGCCCCGCCATTTATGGCAGGGATGATAAAAATAGATAATATCCATCTTAGAAAGGGTGGGGTTTAAAGCCCCATCCTTTCTAACGGGGTTAACTATTAATTCCTAATATCGATCAGGTGCGGATGCTCGCTCTTGATAGCCACCTGCTCAGACCGAGGGCCCCCAATGCTACTCCAACAAGGATCGTCCAGATCCCGGGAGCAATTAGAAATAACCCCCCAATCAGGGTGAGACTTCTTGCCAGCCATCCTAAAGGTCGTCTGGCAAATCCCCGAACCCCTGCCGCCACCAAAAAGGCTCCGGCTAAGGCAGTGATCGTTCCAATAATAACCTCACCCAAAGAACCCATTCCAAGGAGGGCAGGATTATAGGCAAAGGCAAAAGGAACAATAAAGGCGGCAATACCCAGTCGGACTGCCTCCCAGCCGGTCTCCCACATCTCACTCCCGCTAATCCCGCAGGCCACATAGACGGCTAGACATACCGGAGGAGTAATAAAAGAGGCCAATCCCCAATAGAGAACATAGAGATGGGCCATTTCAACGGGGATGCCAAGGGTAACCAGGGTAGGAGCAGCAAGAATGGTCAAGGTCATATAACAGGGGATGGAGTCAAGCCCCATTCCCAGGATAAAGCTTGCCAGCCCCACCATCACCAGGGCAGGAAGGAGATGGCCATAGCTCAAATCGACCATAAAGCGGGAAAATTTTATTCCAAGCCCGCTCAATTCGAGAGAGCTGATCAACATTCCAACGGTAGCCGTAACCACTGCCACGGTGAGCCAGGTTTTGACCGCCTTAAGTAATGCCTTCCAGATATGAGAGGGAACCAGATGGTGATTCTTATCAGGAGAGAGAAAACTGATACCGATGAGGAAAGGAAGGGAGGCCATAACAGCCATTTCTGGCGGATATCTCTTCACTAAAAGAAAGTAGATCAAGGCAAAAAGGGGAATGGGATAGAACCAGCCTTCCTTAAAGACGGTAAGAAGGGGAGGGAGTTCGTGACGGGGAATAGGCTGAAGTCCTTTTTTTTTGGCCTCCAAATGGACGGACATAAAAAGGATGAGAAAATATAATGTAGCCGGGATAATAGCCATTCCAACAATCGTTGCATAAGGGATGTTTAACCATTCGGCCATAATAAAGGCTACCGCTCCCATGACAGGTGGCATAAACTGTCCACCGGTTGAAGCCACTGCCTCTACGGCTCCGGCAAATTTAGCAGGATATCCCGTCTTTTTCATCAAAGGGATGGTAAATGCGCCAGTCGTGGCTACATTGGCTGTGGGAGAACCCGAAATCGATCCAAAAAAACCACTGGCCACTACCGCTACCTTGGCTGGCCCTCCGGCGGTCCATCCGGCCAGAGATAAGGCTAAACGGATCAACCAACTCCCTCCCCCCGACTCCTCCAGGAGCTGGCCAAAGATGATAAAGGAAATCAAGATGGTAGTGGCCACTCCCAGCGGGATACCAAATATGCCTGCCCCTCCAGCATAAAAACTATAGGTGAGACGGTCAACGGCATACCCTTTTCCATATAGAAGGCCCGGCAGATAGTTTTGAAATGAGGTGATCAACAAAAAGGTGATGATTAAGAGAGGGAAGATGATCCCGGCTACCCTGCGGCTTGCCTCAAGAAGAGAGAAGGCAGCGAAGAAGGCGAGAGCGATTCCTAAGATGTCGAGGTAACCATAAGAGCCATAATCTGAAATAGCTCCATAGTTGAAAGCTACATAACCCACCCCGATCAATCCAAAAGAGAGAAAGAGGAGATCGTACCAGGAAAGTTTTGCCTCTCTTATCTCCCCTTTGGGAGAACGATAGCAAAAGACCAAAAGGAGGATAAAGAAGAGGCTGATGGCTCGGTGCTGAGGGGCAGGGATAAAGATTCCAAGCCAGGTGAGAAGACGACTGGCAATAATCATCTGATAAAGGGCAAGAAGCCCGGCTATGAGCCCAACGGCTTTCCCTAACACGTCGCCTCGTCCTTCTTTCTCAATTTTTTCTTACAATTTGGATCTTAATTTTTACCCTTTCTTAAGAGCTTTTCCTGAGATTTCTCTAAGTCTGGAGTCCAGAGTCCTTTTTCTTTGAAGTATTTAATCGCTCCAGAATGGAAAGGAGCAGGGGGAGTTTTCAAGGTATTTGAGATGGTCCATTCTTTCCCCTCGCTATGAACCATTGTTAATTCCTTTTGGCTCTCTAACAAAGTCTTGGTAATAAGATAGGCCAGATCTTCAGGAAAATCTGCCCTTACCGCTATATCGGTCAAGAGGGAAGGAGTTTTGACATCTTCCATCTGACCTCTATAGGTGCCTTTCGGGATGACGGCCTCGTGGAAAGCAGGTCCCAAATCTTGCAGTATCAGTTCCATCTTGTCCTCCGGGATGGATAGGAAGGTAACATCAACGAATTGAGCGAGCTCAAGAAGGGTGCTCGACCGAAGTCCGGCCGGGATGACGGCCCCATCGACGGTCCCTAATTTTAATGCCTCTAAAACCTCTTTGGTTTCCGTGGTCTGTAAAATCTTTAAAGAATCTTTTGGAATCCCGTAGGCCTTAAGGAGGGCATCCGTGATCATCTCCAACTCGGCGAGAGCTGGTCGTTTTCCAATAAATCTACTTCCTCTGAGGTCGGCAGGAGTTTTTATCCCTGAAGCGGTCCGGACAACGATGTTACGCAGGCTCTGCTGTCCCTGAGCAATTATTCGCAGGTCGGTCTTTCCTTCCTTGGCAAAAGGGCCTTCCCCTAAATAGGCCGCTGCAACGCTCATTGAATTCAACATAGCCAGGTCAACCTTCTTTCGACTTAAAGCCCGGGCATTGGCATCGGAGCCTCCCACCGCTTCTACGGCAATACTTATTCCCGTCTTCTTAGAAATAATCTCTCCCATCCCCACTGAAATAATATAGAAGGCAGAGCCAACAGAGGAGGTTCCAAAGGATAAGGCACGCGGAGTAGGGGTTGGTTGGCTGAAAGCAAACAAAGGAAAGAAAAAGCAAATCATAATCGACAAAGGAATCCATAAACTCTTTTTCATCTCACACCTCCTTGGCAACTTAAGTTAATGTTTGTAAAACTCTCTTTGAATCATATTGTCCTAAATTTTCACCATTTCCCGCGGTTTCTCACCGCTCAAAGAGGTAAGCAAATCTCTTTCGGCTTTCTTTCCGCCAATCCAGACTGGGCCTTACGGGATCTGGAAATTTGTCTTTCCATTCGAAAGGCCTGGTTGCGTCGATGATTCCTCTCGAATTACAATAACGACCGGCCGCACGATCTTCCGGAGAAATTCTGGGATCAAGCGGTCCTGAATTCGCACGGGTTATGATGTCTATGGAAGTTGCAGGGTCAGAACGTGTCAGAACTGCCCACATGACGTCATCGAGATCACTTGGGTCAATATCATCATCGACCACCACTACATACCTTCCCAAATAATTGGCGACTGGACTCGTATACGCTGCATGGCCCACTTGTCGTGCATGACCCAAGAAATGCTGTTTGATTGCAACAACGACGAGAAGCCGACAACCACCCAGGCCATAACACCAGGCGCTTGAAATGCCGGGAATGCCGTGCGCAGTTAATTGCTGGATAAGTAGCGCGGATTTTATATACTGTCGTGCCTTGTCCGCATCATAAGGGGGTTTTTGAGGTGGCATGCCTAGAAGAATGGGATTGTTCCTGTGGTACAGAGCTTTCACCTCCACATAAGGCTCGTCGCGGGATCCTGAGGCGTAATACCCTGTCCATTCCCCAAACGGGCCCTCCCACCGTACTTTATCCGGATAGGAAAAGCCTTCAATGACGATTTCGGCATTCGCCGGGATGGGCAATCCCGTGACCTGACCTTTGATTACCTCCACGGGCTCTCCACGCCATCCGCCCACCCAGTCGTATTCGCTTGTACCCCATGGGAGTTCAATCATGCCTGACGTAAAAAGGAGTGGATCACTGCCGAAAACGATAGCAACTGGACAAGCCTGCCCACGGCTGAAGTACTTGTCCCGGTGTATCCGGCCGTGATGTCCAGGGGAAATATAGAAACCAACCGTCTTTGAATCATGAAGCATATTCCTATAAGTACCCAGGTTGACCCATCCCTCGTCCGGATCCCTCGTAATGACAAAACACCCCGTGCCGATATACGGGCCGCCATCCTCTGGATGCCATATCGGAACAGGGAAACGCGACAAGTCCACGTCATCCCCAACCATCACATTTTCAAAAACAGGCCCCTCATCTACATATTTCGGTGGCACCAGTGTAAGCTTTTCGAGACGATTCTTGAAATAGTCAAGTAGTTCGAGGCGAGTTCCTTCTTGCGTGGGCCATCCGAAGCTCCAGCCGATAAGACGAATCGTCCCAAATGGGTTTAGGAGTATTCTGTACCCCTTCTGATAACCTGCAAATTCGTCGAGTAAAATAGCTGGAGCATTTTCAGTCGATGCGGATACTTCTGCAATTCTGCCAACATCCTCTTTCAGATCAATTGACTTTGCCACCCGCACTTCACCCATCTCTTCTGCGCCAGAAAGCCATTCCCTCAGGTCTTTGTAACCTACTCCCATATTCTCACCCCCTCTTATATCGTATCGTTCATTTGATCCCTTGCTTTTGATTTTTTTCCATGATCTCGAGCAAATCCTCCCATGGTTTGCCGGGTATATACTCCGCCAATTCTGTCTTAATTTCAATGTACCATGGCTGTTTGGCCTTCTCGCCCGACTCTCCTCTTATCCATAAAATGTCGGGTTTCTTCATTCCATCCTTCGCCTTGGCCACAGTGGCCATGACATGTTTGGTATCGTATTTCTTTTTTCCGTCTGTCAAATCCTTAATAAAGAGCTCCCGTTCTCCTTCCTTCATATCTGAAAACCTTCTCACGAAAGTCTGCCATTCCTTCATAGCGCTTATCCTCCCTGTTTTTTCCTTTTTGTGTTTAGGTATCTATATCTTGATTCCGTAACTTTCCCAATTCTTGTTTACTTTATCAATCGTCTCTTTGGTGAATATCGTCTTGAACGATGCTTTTATGGGGATAATCTCCTTCTCCCACTCCGGAGGCCATGTGCTGTCGAAGGCAACTGAAACCCCTTTCAACTTCTTCCTTTCCTCGGGGCTGTAGAACGGTGTTAATGAATTTGATCTGCCCTCGTACCACTCATATATAATACCTCTTCCCGGATGGCATCTTGTGGCGAAGCAGTGTAATACCTCGGCCATATTGAATACATCCACATCTGCATCCACGATGATATGTTTATTTGTCATGATTCTTCTCAGCGTAAAATAGTCAAGGACCTTCCGTGCGGTTTCCACCCCGCCTTTTGTTACGCCGATCACGATCAGATGGGTAACCCCTTCAGGAGGGACATACACATCCGTTATAGGGACACCATGCCTCAGTAAACCCTTTTTCATGGCAACGGCCGCAGTCAGAGAAGCCGCTATGGAGCTGTCATCAGGCGGTGTGCCAAGGGCTATCATGGTGACGATAGGCTTACTCCGGTATGTGATTGCCTTCACCTTTACGGCTACCCCCGAACACATGGTTCCGCTTCTGTAGCCAGGATACTCTCCAAAAGGCCCATCCGGAGCGATTTTATCCGGCTGGAGCTCACCTTCGATAACGATCTCGGCGTTGGCCGGGACAAAGAGATCGGATGTCTCGCACTTAACCAGTTCAACGGGTTCACCTCTGAGCCCGCCCACGTGGTCCGCCTCGTCTTCGAAAGGCTTGATTCCTGCGGTTGCGACGATGTGCGAGAGCGGGTCAGTTCCTAGGACGATTGCCACGGGCATCGGTTTGTTAAAAGGTAAGTAGCTTTTCTTCATGATGAAGGCAAGCTGGCTCGTGCTCTGAGGCCACCCTGTCAACCAGTTTTTCGTATGCACCATGAATCTGTACATGCCCCAGTTTGTCCAGTTTGTTTCGGGGTCTTTGTTGACCACCACATCCCATGTGCCGATATATCTGCCTCCGTCACCTTCGTGCACCATCGGGGCGGGAAATTCATACAGGTCAACCTTGTCCCCTAACATGACGTTCTCCTTGCAAGGCGCATCGGCTTTTTTGACAATTTTGGGAGGGATTTTGGTGTCTATGCGCTCCTCATATTCCTTGTATATCTTTCTGACCGGCGTATCCTTGGGCAGCATCATCGATAGCGCAACTCGACCCCATGTCCCGGATGTTCCGTTGGAGATCCTGTATCCCTCGGGATAGTCTTTGATCTTTTCGAAAAGCAAGGCCGGACCTTCATTTTCATACGTTTTCCTGCCAATGGCCCCTACTTCTCCATCCCAATCTACTTCTTTTTTTACTTTAACTAGCTCACTTTCTCTCTCAAGAACTTCGAAAAAATCTCTGTGGTCTTTAAAAGCCATCTTATATCCTCCTTCTGAACAAGAATTTTGGGGAAGAATATACATTTTTTATAATAGCAGCAATTCTCGTGCCATTGCATAAATGCCTTAAATTGACAATTTCCGATAAATTTTTTACACTTATTATGATCGAAATGACCTCTGATGTCAATAGTGGACACCAAACTTTCTCTCACGCTGCAACCTGTGTTGCATAAAACTGCCGCTCATAGACTGCTGGGGCTAAATACCCCAGCCGAGCTTGCCGTCTTTGTCGATTGTAGAATACCTCGATGTATTCCGTGATCTCCCGGATAGCTTGCTCTCTGGTCTTATAGCGAGAGTGGTGGACAAGCTCATTTTTGAGCGTTCCCCAGAAGCTCTCCATAGGGGCGTTATCGTAGCAGTCGCCTTTCCTACTCATGGATGCTCTCATCTTGAACTGATCCACCAGTCTCCTGTACTCATGGGCGCAGTACTGAGTTCCGCGATCCGAATGGTGGATCAGGCCCGGTCTTGGCCGTTTGGCTGCTACGGCCCTAAACAGTGACTGGCTCACAAGGTTCTTGGTGATCCGATTGCCCATGGCATATCCAACGATTTCTCCCGTGCAAAGGTCCTTATGCCCTGCCAAATAGAGCCAGCCTTCTTCTGTGGGAATATAGGTGATGTCACTGACCCATACTTCGTTCGGCCTCGTTACCTCAAACTGCTGATGGAGTAGATTCTCTGCCACGGGGAGCGCATGCTTGGAATCCGTGGTGGCCCTAAACTTTTTCTTCTGCTTACACCGTATCCCCAGCTTTGTCCGGATCCTTCTGATTCGGCAGATCCCTACTTTCACCCCATGCTCTTTGAGCTCATGCTGTAATCTTTCAGGACCGCAGGTCTCACGCGTCCTCTTATGGGCGGCTTTGATCTCCACTTCCAGCCTTCCCTCCTCTTGGGCGCGTTTGGAAGGCTTCCGATTGAGCCATTGGTAATAGCCACTCTTGGATACCCGCACAATACGGCACATCATCCCGATACCATACCGGAATCGCATGGCTTTCATGATCGCGTACCTGGCAGCGACTCCTTCGCAAAGTACGCCGTCGCTTTTTTTAGTATGTCACGCTCCATCCTGGCTTCCGCCAGCTCTCGCTTGACCCGGGCAAGCTCCATCTCTACCTCGGTAAGAGGCCTCTGCTGTTTTCCGACCTCTTTAAGCTTGCCTTCTTTGTTCGCCTTGATCCAGTACCGTATGGTCGAGGCCGCTACCGATAACCTTCGCCCCACCTCCGGTATGCTGAATCCTCCCTCTGTTACCAGCTTGACTGCTTCCTCTCGAAGCTCTCTCGTGTAGATCGCTCTGGGAATCCTTTCCATGCTGACACCTCCGTCTTCAGTATTCTAACCCAACTTTGGTGTTCACTAAAAGCATCTTAACCCAAAATATGGACATGTCGAGACATGTCCATAAAATAACGTCTACGGGAGAGATACAAGAAATGCAAGAAAAAGAAAGAAAATTAATTCTTCAAGCGA
Source organism: Thermodesulfobacteriota bacterium (assembly GCA_030024065.1). Next base: position 220 of record JASEIE010000114.1, on the reverse strand, counting down.
TGGAACAAACAAAAAGAAATAAGCGCAGGGCAGCGTTTCTCCTCGGTATCCCTCGCTCAACCCTCTATAAAAAACTGAAGGATTATAGGATAGAAATTTAATTTTTTTTCGTTTTACTTTGCCAAAATGAAAAGGCCCTTAATTTACAACGGCTTTTTCATTCAAAATTGGTGGAGGCGGCGGGAATCGAACCCGCGTCCGAGAACCTTCCGACAGAGCT
>JASEIE010000113.1 GCA_030024065.1 Thermodesulfobacteriota bacterium | reverse complement strand
CGTTATTCCCGTGAAAACGGGAATCACGACTTTTTACGATTCCATCTTAATTGACATCTACTCTTAAGGCTCTCTTCGTTTCTGAAGTGATCTTCACCCGTTCATCGATTCTGTACCCGACGATCCAGGCGATCACCTCGCCCGAGATGAGCAGAGGGATACGAGGCCTTTCAAACTTTGGGATCTTATGGTCGATAAAAAACTCCTTCAATTTCTGGGTCCCTTCTGTTCCCAGGGGCTGAAATCGATCGCCGGGTCTGAAATTTCTCATCCGCAGTGGAAATTGAAGACTCTCGTAATCGAGGAGGGTAATATTCAGGGATTCATAAATATGTCCGGTATTTTCCCTTTCTATCTCCTCTATCACTACCTCTCTTTCGATCTCTTCTATATAAGTCCGACCTGGCACATTGAGTTCTACTTCAAAAGGAGGAATCGTTTTAATCCTTCCTTTCCACAACGAAACCCTGTCATATCGTTTTTCAAGATAAAGACCATGGAATATTTCTAAGAGAAAGCTTGGCGGAGGTTGATGGAGTCTCCCGTAAATCAAACTCACATCCAGCCCTTCCCCTTCGTGGATGAGCTTCTCGCTATTCATCCTTTCCAATATCTTCTGAATCATTCTCCATTGGATGGCTTTATGGAGGGATTGATACGCTGAGAATTTGAAAGCAATGTCACCCTCCTCCTCATGGACGATCTTCTGATAGGCTTCCTCTGCTCCCCTTTCGAGATAATCATTCTCCTCCCTGAGGATCGTTGAGGTTCTGATCACAGCCTTCCGGAAACGGGGTTGATACTCCTTTTCGATAAGAGGAATGAGGTCGAGGCGAAGTCGGTTTCGAAGATAGTCTCTTTTCAGATTGGACGAATCGAGGAGATAGGGGATACCATTTTCTTGAGCAAAAGCTTCGATCTCTTCTCTCCACGTTTCGAGCAGTGGCCGGATCAGCCTTCCCTCTCGAATGGGAAGCATTCCTTTCAGCCCCTTCACTCCCGATCCCCTGAGCAATCTCAGGAGAATGGTCTCCACCTGGTCATCTGCATTGTGGCCCAGCGCAATCTTCCCGGCGTGATGCTTCTGGAGAAGATGATGAAAGAACTGGAAACGAATCCTTCTCGCCGCATCCTGCAGGGAGAACCCTTCTGACTTCTGGAACTCCTTCACATTGAATTCCCGATATTCGAAGGGCAGGCCGAGTCGGGCTGACTCTTTTCGAACGAGTTCAGCTTCTTCTTCCGATTCAATGGCCCGCAGGCCGTGATGGATATGGGCGACAATGAGAAAGAGGTCAAATTCCTGGCGGAAGGCGTTCAATAAGTGGAGGAGGACCATTGAATCCACCCCGGCGGAGACACCCACGATCACCCGATCGCCTTTCTCTAATAAATGGGACTGCTCAATGGTCCTTCTGACTTTTTTCAGTAACATGGGAGATGCTCACATCTTCTTCTCCCCCAGGGGACCTACTCGAATCTCCACCTCCGTTGTGCCATGCCACTTCTCTGTAATTTTGATCGTACAGGTCTTATCGGGTTTTGAAAAATTGAGGATGGACTCCTTCCCTTTAAAGCTGTTCACCAGTTTCCAGTTGTCTTTCTCCATGTGGTAGTTGAAGAAATCGATCAGAGATTCCACATCGAGCCTCCATTTCGCAAAGAAAAGGATGCCTGTTTTGAACCGGGGGGTCTCATAGACAAAAGACTTGTTCTGTTTATAATTTAATTCCCTTGGGATGCGAACATCTTCAAAATGGTAATATTTACCCGTCCCTTCGCCTTCCCTTTTCGCCGGTTCCCCTCTCTTCTCCTTCACCGTTGACGAACATCCTGCCCAGACCAGACTGATAAGCATCAACATGACCAACAGAAATGCCGACTTTCTTTTTGAGATAGATTGTCTCATAATCTCCCTCCCTTTTTCTCGAGATGATAAAAAATATTTACCACCCTTAAGAGAGAAAAGCAAGGAAAAACAAAAAGGCCCCGGGATTCGGGGCCTCTAAAAACCTCTGAGAAAATGAAGGGTGAAAATCTTAAGGTACCTTCAAACCATCTCCCCCTATTAAAGTGGGTTCGAAGAGATCAACAGTGATGTATCCCAGCTTCGGTAGACCTTCCTGATCAAAGGGGGCGGGCAGCTTGTATTGATACGGATTCTTAACTCCCGTTTCAAAGGTAAAGGGGAAGACGACCTCATTGCTCTCATTTCCGGCCTTATCAAAGATGGATACTGTCACATTAATGTTGGTCCATTCGCTCAAATAGCCGGTTCGCCTGCTGAAGGTATTCCACTGGAGATACCCCCTCACCTTTCCTCGATACGGTGACCTGAGGATAGTCCAATCGGTGAAGTAACGACCATAACCTGGTTGATCAACAACAACAGCAATTTTTGACATATCCCCATCCGGGTCTTCTGCCTCGAGATAAATTCGCCAGATATATCCGTAATTTCCCCTTTCAACAGCAAAAGAGGTTGTAATCAAAGGGGGATTCCCTTTGGGCTTGTTCTCCGACCACGCTATGGCTGGACCAAATAGACTCACCATTGCCATCAAGATTAAAAGACAGGCAGTTTTTTTCATCTTAAATTCCTCCTTCTCTCGTATCACTTTAGCGCTTTGAAAAAAATATCTAATCCCCCTTCATCCCCCTTTGTCAAAAGGGGGAAACCCCTTTTCCTCCCTTTGGTCTCTGACCCGGAGGGTAAAAGGGATGTGGGGAGGGATTTTACGTTTTTTCAGACAGCTAAATTGTTACAATCCTACGAGATATGTCCATGAAAAACTTCTCTGACCAGATCGCCAAGACATCAGGATTATTCACAAAAGGCTCCACCTCTACTCGGGCTTTCTTGAGATCAACCATTTCAATGGTTTCACGGAGCCGATCATAAAAGCGCTCCTCTGTCAACGTTTCGTTTTGTTTCCAGTCGCCTGTTTGAATCATTCGTTTTTCAAGATGGGACAGATGCAATTCAGGATGGTTTGTAACGAACCAGACGAAGTCATACCAGTCGCGACCTTTAATCCGATTTTTCCAACGGCGGCACAGGATCGCGTGCATTTTCCCGGCAAATAGGTCTGGTAGGACATAGGACCGAACAGAGAACGGGATTGGATGAAGAAGGTACTTAACTTCTGTTTCAAAACCTGGGGGTGGATCTGTATCCACCTCTAACTTGATCTTAAGTACCTGACCTTGGGGGAGTCCACGAATAATCTCCTTCTCCGCATCAATGATGATGAGCTGCTCGACGGTGTTCACCTTGAGGAATGCAGACTGTCCAGCCTTCGAAGTCTGCTTTTTTTTACTATGCACCGTGACTTCAAAGCCAAAGCTCCTCATCTCTGTTTGAAGGGCTTTGCTGTACCTGGATAAGTCAAAGTTGAAAATAGGTTGAAGAAGCGAAAAGTCGAGATCCTCGGAAAAGCGGTCCAGTCCATAAAGTATTCGCAGGGCCGTGCCTCCGTAAAAAGCGCTTTTCTCATAAAACTTGCTCCTCCATAGCCCGAGCAGGGCAATCTCCTGAAGAATTTCCCGAAGTGCCCTGACATAATCCTCCAAACGGCGACACTTGTATCGTGACATCATCCGAGCCACAGCCTCATTCATCGAGGTCTCCTTCTGTTCCGATGTAAAAAGGTAGTTAGGAGTTCAATCTTCCGGGAACGCCAATGCTGTGCAATTTCCTTGAGGCGCTTTAGGTTTAACCGGCGCAGCCCTCCAGGATCGATACGAAGATGTTCTAGAAGGTAAGCCTCATATTCTTCAGGCTTTTGGATGTCAGAACCTCGGTTATGGCAGACTTTATCCGCCAAAGCCTTTTCGGGGGTTGCCATGAGAAAGGAACGTCTTTCACCGATCTGTATAATATCAATGCCGACATGGTAAGAATCGATGGGGATCGACCAGTATGTAAAGCGACCTACGGGGGTAGAATAGACACGGTTCTTACCACAGGTAACCGATGTCACAGTTTCTACGCGCTCTGGAATCAGGCCGTAGTAACTTAGTGCATAGTCGATTGATACATACGACGGACCGTAAATCAGATTAGCCAGCAATTCTCGGGAAAACGGCCCTCTACTATAATCAGGGCCAAAAACATAGAGCCCCTTTTTTACCCGGATAATTGCACCGCTTCTGAGCAGGGCCCTGATCTTATCACGTGGTCGCTCATAGTCCTTGAGGCAGTTTAAAAGCGTCTGATAGTCAAATTCCTCCTGAGGGATCTGCCGCCGAATCTGCTCTATCATGACCGCACCTAATCTATATTTGTGATACCACCTGGATAGGATCTAACAGGACACTATCTCAACTATTTCCTTATATCACAATATATCCCAGTATGTCGAGAAATATTCGACATACTGGTCATTCTCACATCGGTCATGTGATATTCCGTCACTTCCCATTTTCGGTTCTAACTTTTAGATGGATTCCAACACTTGTCCAAAGTAAACCCCGTTAGAAATTCCAGCGGGCCTTCGCCGCGCCGAAGTGGCTCCGGCCACGCAGGCGGGGCATTAAACCCCGCCGGAATTATTCTAAAATCTAACCCCGCTGTAAAGCAGCGGGGCATTATTTCTAACGGGGTAAAGGAATGGCTAATGATCTTCCCCATCATCGGTAGTCTTTGAAAATTCAATAAAAACATCCTCTAAATCCGTCTGTCCAAGAGTGATTTTTTTAATGCGGGCCCCGCCTTGCGAGAGCACAGCGATCAGAGGCCCTGCCCTCTTTTCCCCATCGTCCACCATCACCTCGCAGAACCGATCAGCAATGGAGTAGTTGATCACGCCATCAAAACGGAGTATCGCTTCTTCCGAAACACTTCCTTCATATTCGATCATGATCAAATCTCCTAAGCGAACCATTCTTTTTAGATCCTCTGCGGTCCCGGTCGTCAGTATTTTTCCAGCTTTTAGAAAAACAATTCGGTTACAGAGATATTCTGCCTCTTTCATATTGTGGGTGGTGAGAAGGACGGTCATCCCTTTCTCCCTCTGAATGGAGCGGATCTGATCCCGGATCCGAACGGAGACACTGGGATCGAGGCCCACAGTGGGCTCATCCAGGAAAAGGATTTCTGGATCGTTAAGCAGGGACTTGGCCAGGGAAAGCCTCTGTTTCATCCCTGTGGAGAGCCGGTCAAAGGGGACATCTCGATGTTCCTCAAGACTGAAAAGGCTGATCAATGACTTGACCTTATCTTCCCGTTTTTTCCCCGTTAATCCATAGAGCATTCCATAAAAATGGAGGTTTTCCTCGACAGAGAGACTCCAGACGAAGTTCGCATTTCCACTCGAAATATTGATCCTCTCCCTGATTGGGTGCCCATTACTGAGACAATCGATGCCAAGGACCTGGACCTCTCCTCGATCAGGGAGGAGCAAGGTTGAGAGAATGGATAAGAGAGTTGTCTTCCCTGCGCCGTTGGGACCGAGGATGCCGAAGATCTCCCCCTCTTCGACCTGAAGGTCAATTCCCCTCAGGACCGTCTTGACCTTCCTTTTCAGCCAGCCTGTTCGGAAGGCCTTGTATATTCCCTCTGCTTTGATTGCGAGCGCCATTTTCTTAAAGTTATGAGTTCGGAGTTCAGAGTTCGGAGTCTTAAAAATAAATTCTCCGAACTACGAACTAATTACTCCGAACTTTATTTAATCAACATGAGTATATTACGGAACAGGAGGTTTGACAAATAGAATCTCACTCCTCCCCTTCCTTCCCCCCCCTTGAGACTGTGTTGTAACCCTGTTTTGTCACCCCGAATTTATTGATTCACATCCGTTCATCACTTCGTGTCAGGGTCTCATAACTCATTGATTTTATTAGATGCTGAAACAAGTTCAGCATGACATTTCCGTCCATTTTGCCATTACGACCCAGTCTCTGCGGGGGAGGTTGGGGGTGGGGGGAGTATATGCTATAATAACTTTAATGGATCAGTTCATCGAAATCATCGGCGCAAGATCTCATAATCTCAAAAACATCTCTTGTCAAATACCCAGAGGAAAGATCACGGTGATCACAGGGGTCTCCGGCTCCGGCAAATCGACCCTCGCCTTCGATACTCTCTTTGCGGAAGGACAGAGGCGTTATATCGAATCCCTCTCCACCTATGCACGACAGTTCTTGGAGAAGATGGACCGCCCTGATGTGGAGGCCATCCATGGCATCCCTCCTGCCATCGCCATTGAGCAGAAAAACACGGTGAAGAATGCTCGCTCTACCGTTGGAACAGCCTCTGAAATCTATGACTATCTGAGGCTCCTCTTCGCTAAAATCGGAGAGGTCTTCTGCCCTCAATGTCAGATAAAAATCGCTGGAGATACGGTCGAAACTGTTTCAGAACAGATTCTGAGTGAATATTATAAGGGGAATATTTCCATTCTCAGCCCGGTCTCATTGGTAAACCCCGTTAGAAATTCCAGCGGGGCATTAAACCCCGCCGGAATTATTCTAAAATCTAACCCCGCTGCAGAGCAGCGGGGCATTATTTCTAACGGGGTAAAAGATGAGAAGCCGGGATCTAATATAAAAGAACTCATTAAAAATGGATATTACCGAATCCAGGAGAAAGGGGAAGTCCTCGACCTCACTACCCTTCCCTCTTCTTATCTCCAGAATCGCCGGCAAATTCTCCTCTTTGTCGACCGATTGTTCTCCGATGAAAAAAATAGATCGAGGCTGTCTGAAGCCATCCAGAACGGATTCCGTATAGGAAATGGGAAGGTAGAGGTAATTGGGGAAGACGGAAAGAGGATGGCATTCAATCGGAGTTATTCCTGCAACCGATGCGGAAGGATTTTTTCAGAACCAGAACCACTCCTCTTCTCATTTAATAGCCCCGTTGGTGCTTGTCCCACCTGTCAGGGTTTTGGGAGGGTCATTGGAATCGATTGGCAGAGGGTCGTCCCTGACCCGAAAAAAAACCTGGAAGAGAAGCCCTTTGCCCCCTGGAACACACCCGCTTATGAAGATCTTTACGAATATCTCTGGGATGCCTGCCAGCGACACCGAATCCCAACTCAAAAGCCCTTTGAAGAACTTCAGCCCCATCAAAAAGAGATCCTTCTCAACGGGAAAGGGAAGTTCATCGGTTTGAAAGGTTTCTTCGACTGGATGGAGGGAAAGCGGTACAAAGTTCATTACCGGGTCTTTCTCAGTAAGTATCGGGCTTATACTCCCTGCCCTGCTTGCCATCATACCCGTCTTAAAGAAGAAGCGCTCTTTGTTCGGTTAGCTGGAAAGAATATCGCCCAACTCTCCGATATGCCCGTTTCAGGACTCCAGGAGTTTTTTAAGAATCTACCCTTAAGGGATTTTCAAAAAAGAGTAGGAGAGCGCCTCCTCAAAGAGATTAATGACCGGCTTGGATTTATGGTCGATGTGGGATTGGAATATCTCACCCTGTCCCGTCAAACCCGGACCCTATCCAGTGGCGAATATCAGCGGATTACCCTGGCCAGGGCGCTCGGATCCTCTCTGACCGAGACGCTCTATGTACTGGATGAACCGAGCATCGGCCTTCACGCCAGGGATACCCACCGGCTCCTCAGGGCTCTTCAGCATCTGCGTAACAGTGGCAACACGGTTGTCGTGGTCGAACATGATCCGGATATCATCCGGGCGGCTGATTCGATCATCGATCTCGGTCCTGGAGCTGGAAAGGAAGGAGGCAATATTATCTTCCAGGGAGAAGTCAGGTCCCTGTTGGAAGGAGGGGATTCGATCACAGCCCGATATATGAGAGATGGGATTTCCTTTCATTCGGGATCTCCTCGAAGAAAACCAAAAGGATGGATCACCATCCAAAATGCCAGGGAACACAATCTTAAAGGAATCGATGTCCGGATCCCATTGGGCGTGATGACTTGCATCACAGGCGTCTCCGGTGCGGGGAAAACCACCCTGGTCCACAACATTCTTTATGCAGGAGCAAAAGGCAATGGAAACTCCGAATTCGAAAAGGGGGCCTTTGATTCCATCGAGGGTCTGGAAAAGGTCGATGATCTCATCCTGGTAGATCAATCTCCAATCGGGAAGAGCCTCCGGTCAAATGCTGCCACCTATCTCAAGGTCTTCACCGATATTCGGGACCTCTTTGCCCACACTCGGGAGGCAAAGAGGCATGGACTCCAGCCTCGCCACTTCTCCTTCAATACCACGGGGGGGCGATGCGAAGTCTGCCAGGGAGCAGGACTTCAGGTTCTAGACATGCAATTTCTGGAGGATGTGATTATCACCTGCGAGGCGTGTGAGGGAAAGAGATTTCGGCCAGAGGTCCTGAAGATTCGATACCATGACAGGAATATCTCAGAAGTGCTCAATATGACGGTGGAGGAAGCTCTTTTTTTCTTTAAAACCCATCCCAGAATCCTTCCAAAGCTTCAGGTGTTAAAGGAAATGGGGCTAGGTTATCTCGCCCTCGGTCAGTCAACCAATACATTGAGCGGAGGGGAATCCCAGCGCCTAAAACTGGCTCAGCATATAGGCCAGATCCGTGAGGGAAAGAACCTCTTCATCTTTGACGAACCGACAACGGGCCTCCATATGGCGGATATTGAACTGCTCGTTGCCAATTTCGAAAAACTTCTTTCAAATGGCCATTCCCTCATTGTGATTGAACATAATCTCGACCTGATTCCATGTGCTGATTACATCATCGACCTCGGTCCGGAAGGAGGAGAGGCAGGCGGAGGGATTGTCGCAGAAGGCAATCTCGAAACGATCATGGCTTCCGCGCAATCCTACACCGGACAATACTTAAGACAACGGGCAGAAAAATCCAAATTTTAAACAAATAAGATGAATTCATAACACTTTAGTTTTTGAAAAAGAGGCTTATTAAATCCTTGCAGAATCCATAATCCCCCTTCATCTCCCTTTAGAAAAGAGGAATAATTGTCTCCTCCCTTTGTAAAAGGAAGGTTGGGAGGGATTTTTAAAGTTCTAACTATTTACCAAAAGTGGAGACCATAACACCCTTCTCGAATCATATGGTGAGCATTAACTTCATGCATATCTGGATACAGTTTCTTCATACATTCCGGACAAATGCCGTAGATGAATTCCGCCTGCTTCCGGTAGGAGGGGGCAGGCAGGCGAATTCCCAACTCCTAAATATATTTATCATTAGTCTTTATTCCGCACTCCACATTATTTTCTCTTTTTTGTCGTCCATCGTCTATCGTCCTTCGCCTGCCCGCCGAAACTTCAGTGTAGGCGGGTCCCTCGTTTCATTTATCTAGCGCCTCTCTCACCTTTCTGGCGAGTCCATCGGGTGTAAAGGGCTTTTGGATATAGTTCACCCCCTCCATTAAAATACCATGATGAACGATTACATTATCCGTATATCCCGACATATAGAGGACTCTGGTCACCGGAGGGAGGGGTTCGAGATGTTTGACTAAATCAGGTCCGCTCATCTGAGGCATTACCACATCGGTTAATATGAGATGAATCTCTCCCACATGCTGTTTGAAAAGAAGTAAGGCAATCCCGGCATTGGGCGCCTCTAAAACCTCATATCCCTGTTTCTGTAAGACCTTGACCGCTAATTTTCGGACTTCTTCCTCATCCTCCACAACAAGGACTGTCTCATGACCATGAGGAATCTCTTCTAACTCCTCTTTTCCCTTTATCTCTTCAAGAGGTTCATCCACACGGGGAAGATAAATCTTAAAGGAAGTTCCTTTCCCTAACTCGCTGTACACCCAGATATTCCCGCCGCTCTGCTTCACAATTCCGTAGACTGTGGATAAGCCTAAACCTGTCCCCTTTCCTTTCTCTTTTGTCGTATAGAAAGGTTCAAAGACCCGTTCTTTCACTTCCGGGGTCATCCCCGTTCCTGTATCACTCACCGAAAGCATCACATACCGACCCGTCTTCACTGCCACATGGTTGCGAGCATATTTCTCATCCAGCTCCACATTGGCTGTCTCTATGGTCAGTTTTCCACCGGAGGGCATGGCATCCCTTGCATTAACAGCCAGGTTCACAATCACCTGCTCCATCTGTCCTGGGTCCACCTTGACCCCTCCCAAATCATCGACAAGGAAAGTGGCCAGATCTATATCCTCACCAATAATCCGTAGGAGCATCTTCTCCAGGTTTCTGATGATGGTGTTGAGATCAACCACCTTCATCTCCATGACCTGACGCCGGCTGAAGGCGAGGAGCTGACGGGTCAGATCCGCCGCCCGGTCCGTGGCTTTCTGGATTTGCTCAATATTATCGATCAAAGGATCTCCTTTCTTCAGGTCCATCAAGGAGATCTGGCTATAACCCTTGATGATGGTGAGCACATTGTTGAAGTCATGGGCGATCCCGCCTGCGAGGCGACCAATTCCTTCCATCTTCTGGGACTGGCGAAGCTGTTCCTCGAGGGTTTTCCTCTCTTCTTCAGCCCGCTTTTGTTCGGTGATGTCCCGAAAGATGCCCTGATAACCAATGATGTTACCTTCTCTGTCTCTCCGAGTCACAGACGAAACCAGGAGGTTCAAAATCTTCCCATCCTTTCTCTTAAAGTTCACAGAATGGTCCTTTACAAAACCCTGCTTCTCTATGGCTTCAATAAACTCCATCCTTTTTGATGGCTCCTCATAAAGGTTTTCTATTTTGATAGACCGGAGTTCCTCTCTCGAATAACCAAAAAGTTCGACTGCCGAAGGGTTGATGTCAATGAAGAACCCTTCTTTCGAACTGAGGTAGACCACATCCTTCGAATTTTCGAAAAGGGAACGGTATTTCTCTTCGGACTCGAAGATGTTCTGATACAACTGAACATTCTGAATGGCAATGGCCGTCTGATTGACAAAGGCGCCAAGGACATCCTGTATCTCTCCGCTCAGGGGCTGGCGGTGGAAAATGGCTAAAACACCCAAAACTCTGCCCTCCATAACGATCGGGTA
>JASEIE010000112.1 GCA_030024065.1 Thermodesulfobacteriota bacterium | reverse complement strand
AATCCCCGCCTACAAGGCGGGGATTGCGGGGCACAATATAAATGATATTTCATCTTCGGGAAGCCCCGTCCTGTGCCTGCCTGCGATAGGCAGGCACGGGGAGCTTCACTTCTGAATAGATTTATTGCAAGGACATTCTAATTCCGGAATTCGGAATGCGCCTGCCTGCCGCAGGCAGGGATTTCGGAATCTTATTCCGCACTCCGAATTCTGCAATCCGCAATCGGATTACCTGGTTTTGATCTTCAGGTCCTGCACCTTTTTGCGAAGGGTGTTACGATTGATGCCCAGGAGTTGGGCGGCAGCGGTCTGGATATGATTGACCTTTTCCAGGGCTAATTTGATCAGGATCTTTTCCACCAGCGAAACGATATCGTCGAGAAGACCTGTCCTGCTCTTCAATTCCACATAGGGATCTATCCTGTTTAAAACCTCTGTCAACCTCTCTTCCAATATCTCTTCCAATAGAGATGATTTTAACTTCGTTTTGCTGGACCTGGCAAGAGATTCCTCTCTCTTGAAATAATATTTCTTAACCACCGGCGAGAGAAGGGCGGAGAGAACGGAGAGGAAATGGAAATCCTCCGCAAAATCATTTCTGGAACCATAGAGGGGGTTGATATTCATTACACCGATCGGTTCACCTTCGGCAAGAAGGGGGATGCACAGCAGGGGAAGGTTTATCTTCCCGGTCTGTTTTGAACCTTTTACCGCTTCCTCGTAGAGAGGTTCCTCGCTCAAATTCTGAATCGCCATGGACTGTCGGGATTGAAGGACTTCGCCAATAACACCTTTCCGATTATGAGAAGCGATGGGGTGGGCCTCTTTTTCAATTCCGTAGAGAGCCTCGACGGAGAGGGAGTCCTTCTGAGGGTTTTGAAGAATCAGGGCGCAGTAGCCGACAGAAAAATAGTCAGAGAGGATCGTCATTACTCCAAGGAAATAATCCTGGAGATGCGTCTGCGGAGGGAGATGAAAGATCTCGTAGAGGCTTTGCAATTCCGGATTGGATCGTGGGTTGACAAAGAATGGTGAGGACATTTCCAACTCCTATACCACCTAAAAGGTTTTATGAGGATATGATTTAAGGATAAATGGGGTTACGGATGTCCATTGTTAAAGATTAATCGAATTGGTTTGAGATTTCAAGAAAAATTTAAGAGACCTTCCTCATCCTCGAGCCTTACGAGTTTGTACTTGAAGTCCATCCATAAATTCATTAAAATGCACCTCATATGACTGAAGTGGTGGAGATGCAAAGACCCTGTCTGGTCATTCTCCTCGGTCCGACCGGAGTAGGAAAATCGAGACTGGCTATCGAATTGGCAGAAGAACTGAACGGGGAGGTCATCAATGCGGATTCGATGCAGGTTTACCGGTATATGGATATCGGCACAGCCAAACCCACACCGGATGAGCAGAAGAAGATCCAACACCACCTGATCGATTTAGTGACCCCTGACCAACCTTTTCATGCGGGGATCTATCGAACCGTTGGTAGAAAGGTGATCAATGAATTGCATCGAAAAGGAACCCCCATCTTTGTCGTGGGTGGGACCGGGCTTTATATCAAAGCCCTTACTCAGGGGCTCTTTGCCAGCCCGAAAATGGATCCCGGCGTTCGAAAGAGGTTGAAGCAGGAAGCCGAGGAGAAGGGAGGGGAGTTTCTCTACAAGAGATTAAAAGAGGTCGATCCGGAAACTGCCGCCCATATTCATTCCCATGATCTTTTTCGGACAATCAGGGCCCTCGAAGTCTTCGAATCAACCGGAATTCCTATCTCCTTCTTCCGGGAACAACATCGTTTTGGAGAACATCCCTATCTCACCTTAAAGATTGGATTGGAGATGGTCAGGGAAAAACTTTATCACCGAATCGAGGAGAGAGTGGAGTGGATGATAGAAAAAGGATTCCTTGAAGAGGTCAGAGGGTTGCTGGAGATGGGTTATGGACCGGCATTGAAGCCGATGCAGGGTCTGGGTTATAAACAGATGGTTCAATTTCTCTCCAATCAGACCGGATGGGCGGAGGCGGTGAGTCTGATAAAGAGAGATACCCGCCACTATGCGAAGCGGCAATGGACGTGGTTTAAGGCGGACAAAGAGGTTCGCTGGCGGGATGAGTCCAAAGATTGGAAGAAAATATTCGCAGAGGTCAAGTCTTTTTTTGAGAGAGGGGGTCAATGGACATGATCAAGAATCAGATTAATGTGCAGGATCAGTTTCTCAATCGTATCCGAAGAGACCGGATCCGTGTTGTTGTGGAATTAACCACCGGTCACAAACTTGAGGGGGTCATTCATAGCTTTGACAACTTCTGCCTCGTCCTTCGAGGGGAGGCTGACCAGTTGGTCTATAAACATGCCATCTCAACGATATCGCCAGGCGAGAAATTAGAATTTTTCGATCATAGATAGGATGATGGAATGGTCAATTTCAAATATCAAATGAATGCAGATCAGAAGGTCAGGCGATTTGATTTTTAATATTTGATATTAAACCACTTATTCTGGATTTAAATGGAACGATGATGAACGAATTTGATATCAAGCCAATACTCGAGGGCATCCTCTTCGTATCGGAGTCTCCTGTCAAATTGGAATCCCTGATGGAGATCCTGCCGGAATGGGACAAGGGAACCCTTATTGACGGAATTGAGCGAATCAAGAAAGAGTATGAAGAGGATTCCAGGGGATTGGAGCTGATGGAGGTAGCAGGGGGGTATCAGTTCCGTACAAAACCTCAATGGGCAGAATGGGTCAACCGGTTAAAAAAGGCGAAGCCTGTGAAGTTGAGTCAATCTGCCTTAGAAACATTAGCAATCATTGCCTACCGTCAGCCGGTCATCCGGCCGACGATCGAAGAGATTCGGGGAGTGGATTCGGGATGGGTCGTTCGATCCTTGCTGGAGAAAGGGCTGGTCCGGATCATGGGAAGAAAAGAGATTCCCGGACGCCCCATCATCTACGGGACGACCAAAACCTTTCTTGAACTCTTCAGCCTCAACACCCTCTCAGACCTTCCCACCCTTAAGGAGATCCAGCCTCCCCCGGAACCTGAAGAAGTGTCAAAGGAAGGGGGTTCACTCCCTTCCACCGCTGAAGAGGGAGATTGAGAGGTTCCGTGCCACTTGAGAGGATACAGAAGATTTTATCCAGAGCCGGGATTGCTTCGAGGCGTGAAGCGGAGAAGATGATTGTCGAGGGGAGGGTGGCGGTTAACGGCAAAGTGGTTGAATTGGGTTTTAAAGCCAATCCATTAAAAGACCATATCAGGGTGGATGGAAAGAGGCTAACCCTTTTCGAACCCGAAATCACACTCCTTCTTAACAAACCCAGGGGTTATCTCTCCACTGTCAAAGATCCAAGGGAGAGGCCTACGGTGATGGACCTTCTCAGAGCGGTGAAAAGGAGGGTCTACCCGCTGGGCCGTCTCGATTTTGATGCGGAAGGACTACTCCTTCTTACCAATGACGGCGATCTCGCCTATCACCTCTCTCATCCAAAATTTATGGTTCCCAGAACCTACTGGGTGAAAATACAGGGTGTTCCTGATGAGAAGGAATTGATGCGGTTGAAGAGGGGAGTGATTGTCGAGGACGGTAAAGTTAGAGCGGTCTCCTCCCATATCCTCCGCCAGAAGGAAAAGAATAGCTGGGTTGAGGTGGTTGTCACAGAAGGAAGAAACCGCCTGGTGAAGAGGATGTTTTCAGCCATTGGCCACCCTGTTCTTAAATTAAAACGGGTGGAATTCGGACCAATCAGGTTGGGAAATCTTCCCGTCGGTCAATTTCGTAGCCTCACCCCCGAAGAGATGGAAAGTCTAAAGAAGCTCATAGCAAATAGCTAATGGTTTATAGTAAAAGACTATAAGCCATCAGCTATAAGCCAAAAGATTTCGAGATGATCACAAGCATTGAGATCAAAAGAAAGGCCGTCCATTTAGCCACACTGGTCATTCCCATTGGGTATGCCTTCACCTCGGAGGCGACCATTCTTATTTTCCTCACACCTTTCTTTCTATGCTATTTAGCAGTCGATCTCCTTCGCCATTTCCATTCCGGAATCGCTTCTCTTTTCCGGAGATATTTCTTCGGGAGGGTGCTCAGGGAAGAGGAGAAACCCACGTTGATGGGTTCCACCTACTTTCTCTTCAGCTCTCTTCTGACGATCCTCTTCTTTCCCAAGTCGATTGCCATTGTCAGTATGCTGATCCTCATCCTCTCGGATACGGCTGCGGCTCTGGTAGGAAAGGGTTTTGGGAGGATTCCGGTCTTTAGAAAGACGCTCGAAGGGACAATCGCTTTCCTTGTCTCATCGCTTTTCATCGTCTGGATCTATCCCGATCTGGACCGGATTTCAGGGAGCCTTGCTGCATTAGGGGCCGCAGTGATTGAGGTCCTCCCCATGCCTCTGGACGACAATCTCACCATTCCCCTTGTCGCAGGGGCTATCATGTTTTTCGGAATGGGATAAGGGAAGGGATTTTCTTCAGCGCTTCAACGATATTCTTAACTTCATCCTCCGAAGACACTTCTGTCATGGCTGAATAGACCTTCAGTTCATCGAAAAGAAATGAGAAGGCCTCTTCTGATTTATTTAAAAGGCTCCCATCTGCCAATGGGTTGAGGCTGATGATGGGCTTCTCAAACTTTTTAATCATTTGGCATGCCTGATCCAGATTGAATAGGCTCCATTTTTTATTGACGGGGATGGCATAAGCCGCCACGTCGAGGGGTTTTGCCTTTGGCAAGACAAAGGTTGCCCATTGGCCAGAAAAGATGGGGACGAACCCTTTCTCCCTGACCCTGGAGATCGCCTCCTTTAAAAGATCGATCCTTCCCAGTCCTAATAACCAGTCACCATATTTTCCTCCTACCAGCAGAAAGGGAGACTCCTCCGGTTTGAAAAGAGAGATAGTTTTGTCAAAACGGATTGGGTCAAAGATCATCCGATCGATTTCTTTCTGTGTGAAGACTTCACGGGAGGAGTGATCTAAAATGAGTTTCATGCCCAAATCAGGAGGGACGATATTCTTTGTAACCGTTGAGATCACTTTTGGTTCAAATTGGCGAAGGGGTTTGCCTAAAAAAGAGATTCCGCATTCCACTTCTAAATGACAGAGCCCCATCAGTGTTTCGTCCTCGGTCAATCGCATTAACCCCTTAAAGGCTTCATAATGCTTCATGGAAGGAAGATCGAAACACCAGACACCCATTTCATAAATCCTCTTCATCAGGGAAGAGGTTTTCTGCGCAGCAAGGGGTGAAGCCTGAACGGAGAAGATGATTCGAGAAATCTTTTTTCGTTCTAAAATGGCTGTCGGAAGTCGCATCACAGACTATTCTATTATCTTTTCCTCTCCTTTTCAATTTTTAAATGTTGGACTCGAAATGGAAAGTAAGAAGTCAGGAGTCAGAATACAGGATTCAGAAGTAAGAAATGGGAAGCGGAAAATGGGAAGCGGGGAGCGTGATTACTTCTTCTGTTTCACACCCTCGCCGGTCATGGGGACGAAGATGACAGAGATGATGCCCGTCGTCTCTATCCTGCCTGATCTTTTGACAACCTTCTTCAATTCCTGAGAATGAGTCCCTACGGGTACGACCAATCGCCCCCCCTCCTTAAGCTGATCGAGGAGAGGTTTCGGTATATGGTCGGGCGCTGCTGTGACAATGATGGCATCGAAGGGCGCCACCTCGGGCCAGCCCAGATACCCGTCGCCAGCTTTCACCTGGATATTCCTGTATTCCAGCTCTAAAAGTCTATTTTTTGCCATGGTAGCAAGGGGTTCAACGATCTCAATGGTGTAGACTTCCTTCACCAATTCGGCCAGGATGGCTGCCTGATATCCTGACCCTGTTCCAATCTCCAGGACCTTTTCCTCCCCTTTGAGCTCCAGAAGTTCAGTCATCACAGCCACGATGTAAGGCTGGGAGATGGTTTGCCCTTCTCCGATGGGTAGAGGTTGGTCGGAGTAGGCACGGGACTGGTATTCTTTCGGGACGAAGCGATGCCGTTCGACCTTGAGCATCGCAGCGAGCACTCGGGCGTCTTTCACTCCCCTATCTTTAATCTGTGTTTGGACCATCCTCTCGCGCATTTTTTTGAAATCCCCTTTGGAGTCCGGTTCTGAACTCCTCTTGCCCCCTGTAAATCCGGCAAGTAAGACAAAAAGTATTGAAAATACTAGTATAAAAACGGCCTTTTCCCTCATATGTGAAAGATTATCACAGTCGTAAAATTATTGTCAATCCTTGACAATCCTTCAATCTTTCTGATAATTTAAAGGCAGAGTTCAATCATGCTCAATAAATTAGCGAAGATTCTCAGCCTATCTCTTCTCCTCTCCATTACCCTGTCGTTCGCTATTCTCAAGGGCCAGGATCAGAGCCGGGGTGGAAAGCGAACAACTGAAATTATTTTTTTAGGCAAAGAAGAGACGAAATGGACAGAGAAGAGGGTAATTTCCCTCCCCATCCTTGTGGCTCAGGGGATAAAAGAGGAACCTTTTGGCGAATCGTTCGATTTGAGGGAGGACCAGATCGGGCCGATGAGGAAGATGAGTCCCTCCACCACACAACCAGGATGTGCCTACACGAGCAGACTTACCAGGGGCATTGTCCGGGTGACGGAAGGAGATAAGGCCCTCTATGAAAGGGGACGATACCACTTTCTGGAAGGGGATTATGAAGATGCCATTCAGCTCTTCCAGAAGTTAGTTCAAGGATATCCGGAGAGCCCATGGAGAGGATCTGCTCTTTACTGGATGGGAGAAGCAAAATTTCACCAGGGAAAGACGGAAGAGGCTTTCTCCTATTTTCAAAAAGTGGTGGATGAATACATCGACAATGAATTCAGTTCTTATGCCCTCTATTCTTCTGGATGGGTTCAGCTTATGAAAGGCGCCTATGAGGAGGGGCATCGGTTCTTCCGTCGAGCCTATGAAAAGAATCCAAATCTCTCCATTGCCCAATCCTCACTCTTCTGGTCAGGATACTGCCTCTACTATCTTAGTCGATATGCAGAGTCGACCAGGGAGATGGAAACTTTTCTTCAGAAGTATCCGGAAGGAATATGGAGACCGGAGGCGGAGTATCTGATGGGCGTCAACACCTTCAGGCTCCAGAAATTTTCGGAAGCAGATGGACTTTTTAATACCTTTTTGAAACGGTTTCCCCAGCATCCTCTCGAAGAGAGCGGCCGATATGCCCTGGCCTGGAGCCAGGTCTCTCTCGGACACTACACAGAGGGAAGAAAGACTTTTGAGGAGATTCTTTTACGCTTCCCCGGCACGAAACTTTCAGATCCCATCTTCTGGGGAGTGATGAAGACTTATCTGGGGAATAATGAGTCGGAGAGAGCGATTCTATTCTATCAAAGGTTTCTCTCCAAATTTCTCCTCTCACCCTGGGCAGAGCAGAGCCTATTCGATATCGGACGGTACCATTTCGAAAAGAAAGAATACACCTATGCCGTCGCCACCTTCCGACAGTTCCTCAGAACCTATCCCGAGAATGATCTTCAGGAACGGGTCACCTTTATGTTAGGAGAGTCCCTTTTTAATCAAAAGGATTATGCCGGCGCCATTGATGCCTATCGTCCTATCTTATGGACAAAGAGGAGAACAGATCTTGAGAATCAGGTCTATTCACGATTGGGATTTGCCTCCTTTTTGCTAAAGAATTATGATGAGGCCATACGATATTGGGAGAGACTCCTCAAGGATTTTCCTGATCACCCGGAGCAAAACGAGATATTATACTGGTTGGCAGAGAGCCACCTGTTGAAAGAGGATTATCGAAACGGAGTCAAATATGTGGATCGACTGAAAGGAGATTCCGTTCTCTACCCCAAGGGGCTGGACAGGCTGGGATGGTACCACTTTCAGAGGCGAGAGTGGAAGGAGGCCAATCATTATTTTCTCAAAATCCTGACGGAATTTCCTCCATATCGATCCACCCCACCCCTCTCCCTTTTGATCGGCCAGTGTTATTTAAACCAGAATGATTATGAACAGGCTAAAACCCATTTGATGCGCCTTGTCTCCTCACCCGAAGGAAAGGAGGATAGGGAGAAGGCCTTCTATCTTCTTGGATGGATTGCCTATCGGGAGGAGCGATTTGATGAGGCATTGAGCCATTTCCAAAGATTGAGGGAATTCTACCCATCCAGTTCCTATCGTGACGAGGCCCAATACTGGGCGGCGTGGTCTCACTTCCGGAAGAAAGAGTTTCATAAAGCCATTGAGGAATTTCAACGCCTCATTCAACAATACCCTGAGAGCCCATTCGTTCCCTCCTCGCTGCTCAAGATAGGAGATGGCTACTATAATCTCAAACAGTATGGCAATGCTATCCATGCCTATCAACAACTGATCAGGGAGCGTGGTAAATCGAAGGAGGCGCCGGAGGCCGATTATGGTATCCTCCTCTCCCTGCTTCGGGAGAAGAGATATGATGCCTTTATCAGCCGGGTAGAAGCTTTCGTAAAAAAGTATCCTCAGCATCCTCTAACAGGTCAGGCGCTGATGCAGCTGGGAGAATACTACCAGCAATCTCGAATGGGCGAAAGGGCCTTTAAGACATATCAGGAGGTGATTCGACTCTATCCGCAAAGCGAGAATGCTGAAGAGGCACAATTTCGGGTTGGCCTCCTCTTCAAGATGGAGAGGAGATGGACCGAGGCGATTGAGGAGATGGAAAGATTCATCAAAAACTATCCGAAGAGCCATCTTCTTGTCGAGGCCTATTTGGAGGCAGGGGAGCTCAATCTCCTGATCAAAACCTATCCAAAAGCGCTGGAACGGTTTGAATGGGTGACGAAGAATCATCCGCGTCATCCGTTGGCAAAGGAAGTCTATCTGGGGATGGAAGAGGCCTATCGAAACTCGGGGAAGATGGATGAGGCGGAGAAGATCTTGAGGGAATATGTGGAGAAGGCCCCCCATGATGAGGCACGGTTCGAAGCCTATTTGAGAATGGGACTTCTTCAACTGTCCCGAAAGAGATTTCCGGATGCCATTTCCGCCCTCTCCACTGCCATTAGAAGCCCTGAAGAGAGGGTTGCCAGCCAGGCTCAGTTTAAACTGGGTGAGGCCCATATGGAGGTTGGCAACAGGGAGTTGGCCATCCTTCAATTTTCAAAGGTCCTCTACCTTTACCCCGGTCTCCCGGATTTGATGGAAGAGGCCCTCCTCAAATTGGGAATGCTCTATATGGAGGAGAAGAAATTCTCCGAAGCAAGGCAGGTCTACACAAGACTCCTGGAGAGAACGAAACGGGAGGAGAGACGGGTAGTGGCCAGAAAGATGCTCCAACAAATTCAGCAAGGAGACCTCCGCCAATGAAGAAGGTGGCGAAGAACAACCGGAGGAGAATTTCCCTTTGGGTCGCTCTCCTGATCATTGCCGGAGGATTTTTGGCATGGGCCTTTCTTTTCACTCCAGCCCTTCAGGTGCGCCTCGAAGGGGGGTGGAGAATCCTTTTCAAAGAGGGCAGAAGGATACTGGGTTTGAAGAAGAAAGATGAGATCCCGCCGGAGGAAAAAAGAATCCGGGAAGAAGTGATCCTTAAGAAGATGGAGGAAGCAGCAATTAGCCAGGACTGGAGATCCCTGGCTATTGAGTATCCCAAGCTGAAAAAAATAGAAGCCCCAACAGAAGAGGAAAGGATGAAAGCTCTCAGGGATTCTCAGGAATTTAAAAAGTTGGAGGAAGAATTAAAGGAATATTTAAAGAAGAAGGAAGACCAGTTACTTCCGGAGCCCCCTGTCCCATCGTTAAAGGACGCTTTGGAGATAGCGCGATTAAAGGATAAAGGGGCCGAGAAGATCACCGAAAGGTTGCTCGCTGTCAAAGAGAAGACCCCTCCGGAGAAACCTCTCGAAGAGAACCTCCATCTGGGGATCAAAGGCCCCCTTGTCACACGGAAAATATTGGAAAGACCGCCGCCCCCTCAAGTGAAAGTGAGGGTGGAAGCGGAGATTGAGATGACCCTCTGGGTCTTACCGAATGGGATGGTAGATCGAGTCCTTCCTTCGATAAAGGGGGATGCGGAGCTGGAACGGATCGCCGCCCAGTACCTGAAACAGTGGCGATTCACTCCTCTGCCCAAGGATCAGCCTCAGGTGGAGCAGTGGGGAACGATCCCCATTAAAATTAAGCTGCAATGAGAATAAAAGGGGACAGGCTACTTTTTCACAGCAAACGGGGCGATGAAACGGCAAAAAGTAGCCTGTCACCTTTTTGAGTGACAAAGTGAGAAAGAAACATCTCTTTTTTTTGCTCCTCTTCCTCTTTTTCGTATTCGGGTTCTTCACCTTTTTGGGAGACAAGGGGATTCTCCATCTTCTCAAATTGCAGAAGGAATTAGCCCGGATCAAAGAGATAAATTTCAAGATGGAAGAGGAGAATCAAAGGTTGAAGGAAGAGGTGAAGCGACTTCAGCATGAAAAACGTTATATTGAAGAGATTGCCCGGAAAGAGCTGGGAATGGTCAAAGAGGGAGAGATCATCTACCAGTTTGACCTCCCTGACCATAAAAAAGAAGATCAAAAGCCAAGTAAGAGCGAATGACAACAGATTGACAAATCTTGTCTTACCACCTTGTGGAATAATTAATTAGAAAATCGCTCGATTAATCCCCTCTCCCCTGGCGGGAGAGGGTGGGGGTGAGGGGGAAACAGACCATGGCCACCCCTCTCCGAGCCAGAGGCTCTCTGAGCCAGCGGCCCACCTCAATCTTCCCCCCTGCCTTCGCCGAAGCGGCTTCGCGCAGGCAGGCATCGAGGGGAGGATGATTATGGGCCTTTTTCATCGCTCGCAGGTGTCTAACCGGCCACGAGTAATTATCAAGGAACCAAAATGGAATTAACCGTTCAACTGATCATCTACGGCATTTTGATGGGGCTGATCTTTTCTCTCATTGCCCTGGGCCTCTCGCTCATCTTCGG
>JASEIE010000111.1 GCA_030024065.1 Thermodesulfobacteriota bacterium | reverse complement strand
CCTTTCGATCACGGGCAATGAGAAGATATTTCAATTTCTGCAGCAGAACGGCGCATGGATTGGTGTAGTTATGGTCTTATTAGGCATTATAGCCCTTATTGTAATATCTAAAAAGAAAGGTCCTCCCGGAATTAGAACATAGAATTTTCCTCTTCACAGTATCTATGGATTTCTTTCAATAAGTAGGAACAAAGGAAATACTTCCCCTATTCTTAGGTTTGGACACACAATGGCAAATCCTATTTAAAAGTGGGTGTATTAGTAAAGATGCAACCCTTTTGGGAATTTTTCTTTAGGATTTTGTATCCATAAAAAAGGAGGTTGTTTTCTTTCTGGCTTCCGGACGAACCTCAATTTCCGTTCTTTCTTCAGAGAGTCAAGGTATTTCCCTACTTTTTCTACATCAGAACGTCGAAGGCAAACAATCCTCATGCCTAAAATATCTTCTATTTTATCCTGATAGTTTTTAGAGTGAATAAGTGAATCAGTTTTCCGCTTTTTGTTTTCGCTTTCAATTTTTTCGATAAGCCTTTCTTCACCCTTGAGGCGATGCTTAATGGTGTAAACGGAGTCTTTAGGAAAATCAGGGTCCGTTTCAAAAAGCCGCATTATTTCATAACCTAATCTTTCATACCTTTCCTTAGACCGATAATATGAAACAAGAATTTCATTTTTCATTTTCGGGTTCATTGTCTTAACCTGTCTCCGAACCTTCACCTTCGGCTCGATCTTCTCCTCCCCAATGATCGGGACGTTCTCCTCCAGGAGTTTAGACTCAAAGGTCGCTTGAGGAGAAGATGGAGCCGAAACCTTATACTCCTGGGTTCCCGTCCTTCTGCGGATCACAGTAGGTTTGATGCGTTTCTCAACGATCTCCTTCTCAGAATCGCTCTCAATGGATGTTTTATCTGATGTGGCTACCACAATTTCAGGTTCCACAGTTTTTTATCTTTAACCTTCACCCCCATCCTTTTCAATTTCAGAAGGAGTTTATCGTTTTCCCCATTAATCCTGCCAGGGAATGATATCTTGCCATTATCTCATTTGATATTTCTTGGGCGGACCGTCCACCACTTCCCATACCAAGAATCACGGCTAAAAGCTCACTATCGGTTAATGAACCTGGCCCCAGTCTTCTCAATTTCCCCCCGGATGGTTCCAGGTAACTTGTTTTCCTTCACTGTTGCTGGCAAGTTTTTTCTCATACTTCATTTGGGCGGGTCCTCTCCGAATTTGTAGATTTTTTCCTCCTCCCCTTTTCGTAAGTTCGTCTTGAAATAATCATCGGTGTGGTTCGGGTTTAGGTTTTTTCTCGTAAGACCTGACATACTCAAAAGACTTTCTGCAGAGATACCTCGCTCTGAGAGGTCAAGAAAGGGCAAGACTCTGATTGCGGCTGCGTCGCAGCTACAAAAGGCTAACTCTCTCCGATGGTAAAGGATTGTTAGGGATTCCAGTTCACCAGTGTCAAGAGTATCGCGAAAAATCAAGGGAAGCTTCGACAGGAGATCTCTCATTTCTTCATAAGTAGCCGACAGTTCTTTCACAAGATTTGAAGTCACATATTTTTCCCTGAAGTCGATCTGGAACTTCTCCTCTCCCCTCTTGTAGTACTTAATTTCGTTGATGACCGTGGAGGCTACATGAATCTCGTGTTTCTTGACTAATGGGTCAAACACTTCGAGAGAAAGGAAGTCTATCACGATATCCGCATCAAGCAGCCATAATTTCAACGGGACGCCCTTCCGACACCATCAGTCCGGTCTGTTCGATAAAATCTTCAATCTCGTTTCTATCAATTTCCACGATTTCGGCAAACTTGCCCCGTGAAACCAGCCCCTTACGTAAACAACGAATAGCAAGTGAATGAAAACGCTCCGAGACCGGAGTTGATCCCCGCTCTCGCACTCGCTTCCTCTTGGTCAAGTGGAAAAACTCGTCGTCTTTCGCGAGTTGATCTGCCATCTCCCATTTGATAAAACGCAGATGAGCCAGCCGATAGAGAAGAGCCACAGCAGAAACCCCAAAATCAATCGCTATGTCTATGAGGTCTGAGTAGGTCAGCTCCGGCTGGTTTTCCTGCCTCCTGGAAATCTCTCTTTGGATTTCCTTCTCAGGCAGTAACAGCATTGAGGCGAACTTTTCTGCTTTTTTCTCCAACTCCTCAAAGTAAGCTTGATCTTTTAAATACTCCTGGGAGACGGTCTTCCACGTGATCAGGTGGAAAAGCTCGTGGGCAAGGTCATAGTTCCGCCGCCATGGAGCTTCATCGGTGTTGATAACAATTACTGTACCCAGATCAGGATGAATCATAGAGGCTGAAGATCCTTTGATGAGCGTATAAAAGAGAATCTTGACCCCAAAGTCCTGTTCTAAAACTTTCTGAAGCGTAAACGCAGGCCGATTCCTGAGTCCCAAGAGATCTCTGTACTGATCAGCAAGGTAATTGAGGTCAGCATTCGTTCTAATCTTGTCAATCGAGATGTCTAAGAATCCCGCCCTGACTTCTTCGTTCAAAAGCCTCTCAAGTAACCGATACTGCTCGCAACGGTAAAATAATGCACCCTCTATTTCCTGCTTCTTCTGTTCTGTTGTGGGAGGATTGCGCCACAGGAAATTAGGAGTTTGGCTGTACTCTGGAGCTCCCAGTAGTCTGCTCATGCTATAGAAGTAAACCTTTGAAAATCGCGCTATTTCCGATACCTTAACCTCTCTTTCTCCTGCTTCGATACTGCTGAGAGTTTGGTAATTTGCGAAACCAAGGCGATTGGCAGCTTCGGACAGAGAAAGCCCCAATGATTCCCTTGCTCTTTTCAGTCGGTTAGCAAGTTCAAGATCTGGCATCGTTTGCACCCTTCGCCTTCTTTTATATAAAGAAATTATATTTTTTGTCAAGGAAATAATAATTTCTTACATATCGCCTTCCTAAACACCGGTCCAGGGGCTTTATGCCCTAAATAAGAGGCCGTATTGGCTTTTTACAGTTTATATTTGAATTTTCTTAACAGTTCCTTCCTCCAGACGATTCCATCCTCCTTTTCGATTCCTTTGGGAGAGGAACCATCGATCACACCAAGCACCCCTCTGCCCTGCTCGGATTGTGCCAGGATCACTTCAACGGGATTTGCCGTGGCGCAGAAGATCTGGCAGACCTCCTGGCACATCTTCACGGCATTGAGGATGTTGATGGGGAAGGCATCCCTCAGGAAGATGATAAAGGTGTGTCCGGCTCCGATCTTGAAGGCGTTCTTCATGGCCGCCCCTTTCAAGGTTTCATCATTTCCCTCTCCGCGGACCAGGCAATGGCCTGAGGCCTCGCAGAAGCCGACTCCGAATTTTGCATTGGGAACAGAACCGACTATGATCTCAAAAAGGTCTTCTACGGTCTTAATGAAGTGGCTCTGGCCGAAAATGACATTACACCCCTCAGGAATCTCAATACGCTCAGTCTTCAGTTCCATAGGTTGTCTCCTTTTTAAATAGGTTCAAGGCTCTATAGGTTCAAGTCTATCTGATCCAATCGTTCGAACCCTTGGCCCTTACGTTAACATATCGTTTTCAGTACCTATTGTCAATCGGGTCTCCCGATAGGCCACCAGGGATCTCAAACAGTACAACTTCTTAAGGGAAAGCCCAGGAGGCGCCTGTTTGGAAAAAATAAACCCATTTGCAATGCTAAAAACTCTCATTGGGGATAGTCTTATTATTATTGTATCTACCCCTCAACTTTAACTCACCCCTGTCTCATATATATCTGAACAAGTTCACTCATTACCTAAAACTACCTTTGTGAAAATTCTGAGTAGCGAGTAAATCGGTAAGGAATCCTCAAAAATTTTGTGTTAGCTTGAGTTTAAAACTGGACTGTTTAAAATTTATAAGTGGACACGTTCTAATTTCTTCTCCCCTTGGGGAGAGGATAAAGGTGAGGGGGTATTCTTTTGCAATCCACCCTCACCCTAAACCTCTCCCGCCAGCCGAAGAGGTAGCCTATGAATTCAATCGTCTCACCATGAATGCCTTTGTAAATGGAGCTGCCATTGCGAATTTCAGGGGGATTATGTGTCCACTTTTAATTCTTAAATGACACCCTCAAAATTTTTGTTGACAAATCTTCTGCAAGTTTGTAAAACGGTGTTCAAAATAAAAAAATTCCGTTCTAAAGGATCGAATATTGGGTCCCTATATTAGACTCAAAGAAAATTAATTCTATAGAAGGGTTTCTCCAATAAATGGTGTCATGGTTTTTCAGGCTGTGCACCTTCACTCGAAACCCATAGACAGGGAGCTGCAGTCTTTCTGATTGAAAGGATAAATATGTTGCTGGGGACCAGTCTGGTCAGTGGAATCAGACGGAACAATGGCCGTTTCACAGACACTGAAGAAATGATGCCACTTTTTTATCTCATCGATTGGAACATCCACCGTCGAGGGATTGAATTTCCAGGGCATCATCATGTCTCCCTCTACATTGTCGTCAAGATGGAAACCGTGGTAAAGAGACTCCTTCTCCAGAGAGGAATTTCCGTTTTTCTCTCCACCCACATTGAAGAAGTTGAGATGGAGGGGAACAAGATCAAGGTTGTCATCGGAAAACGTAAAGAGGAGAGAGTCCATATTTGATGGTCAAGAGATGATAGCCTGTACAACCTACTTCGCATAAGGAGGATAAGATGAAACAAAAGTATGGTTCGGATTTGATGGTGGATTTGCTCAACAAGCTCGATATTGACTACATCGCTTTTAACCCTGGAGCCTCATTTCGAGGTTTGCATGAGTCCATTGTTAATTATGGGGGTAATAAGAAACCTGAGATCATCTTCTGTTGTCATGAGAATGTTGCTGTCTCCTTAGCCCAGGGTTATGCCAAAGCCGCATTGAAGCCCATGGCGGCAGTCACCCATAATGTAGTCGGTCTTCTCAATGGTAGTTTTGCGATTTATATCGATTGGTTGGATCAAACACCTATTTTACTTTTGGGGGGTACGGGTCCCATGGCCATAGAGCTCAGGCGTCCGGGGGCTGAATTTCACCACACGGCATTAGTCCAGGGAAATGTGATCAGAGACATTGTGAAATGGGATGATCAGCCTTACAGCATTGACAGTCTGGCTGAGGGTTTCTACCGGGGCTACCGGGCGGCCATGAGTGAACCCAAAGGTCCGGTGTATATTTGTCTGGATTTAGGTCTTCAGGAGCAGCAGATCAATGAGAACTACAGGGTTCCGGATTTTGAGCAATATCCTGTTCCAAGGTCACCGCAGGCCGATCCGTCAGCACTTCAGGAAGTGGCCCGATTGCTGGTTCAGGCAAAACGGCCGGTGGTGATGGCGGACTACCTTGGCCGGAACCCAAGTGCGGTAGCAATGCTGGTCGAGCTGTCTGAACTTTTGGTATTGCCTGTCATTGATGCGGGCAGCCGATTTAATTTTCCCAACACCCATCCGTTGGATTTAACAGGAGCGCAGGACGAGCTGATTGAAACGGCAGATGTTATTTTGGGTCTGGACATGCATAACTTTTATGATACTCTTACGAAGATGGACCGCGGGACTCGCCAGCAGAAGCCCCTTTTTTCCGAGACCGCCAAGATCATTCACATAGGTCTTCAGGAGTTGCTGCTTCGGGCATGGATACCTCATTTGGGCAGACTTCAACCCATGAATTTGTCAATCACGGCTGATACGTCACTGGCGCTACCGGCATTGATCCCAATGTGCAAACAGGAAATGGCTTCAAACGACCCTGTGGATCGTAAAAAGCGGTTTGCAATGCTGAAGGAAAAACATGAGGATTGTCGGAAGAAATGGCAGGCGCAAGCCGTCAAAACAAGTAAAGACAGCCCGGTTTCCTTGCCTTTCTTGGCGTCAGAGCTATGGGAGGTGGTGAAGAGGGATGACTGGGTTTTGGTGAATAGGCGTCTGGAGGGCTGGACACGCCGATTGTGGGATTGGACCAGCCCTCATCAATGGATCGGAGCCTTTGGTGGGGGCAGCGTGGGTTATGGAGTGGCGCATTCCATAGGTGCAGCACTGGCACACAAAGGAACAGGTCGTCTCTGTATCGACATTCAACCTGATGGTGATTTTCTGTATCATCCGAGTGCGTTATGGACGGCAGCCCATCATCATATCCCCTTATTGGTGGTGATGTTCAACAACCGTTCCTATTATAATTCAGAGGATCATCAAGAATCATTATCAAGGGCGAGGGGGCGATCCACATCCACGGCAGGAGTTGGCACTCACATTGATAATCCCCCCGTGAACTTTGCCGGATTAGCACAGAATTTCGGAGTTTATGGTGAAGGTCCCATTGATAAGCCTGAAGAAGTTCGCCCTGCCCTGGAGAGAGCAGTGCGGTATGTAAAGGAACATAACTCCTGTGCCCTCGTAGATATCGTTACAAAGGCACGCTGACCGAAGATGGTCATCTATTGAGCCAGACATTATTTTAGGAATGAACAATATTGACAAGGAGGTTGAGATGCAGAAATTAAATACTTTGTTATGGCAAAGCAACCTTTCTCTGATTGTTGTATTCGCTTTGATACTGAGCGGCCTCCTGAGCGGGGAGGCAGCATCTGCGGCGCCCTATTATCAGGGGAAAATTATCACTTTTGTGGTTCCCTCCGGTGCGGGAGGGGGGACGGATATATCCGCTCGAATGATATCCAAGTATTTATCGAAATACATTCCTGGAAACCCTAAAATCGTCATTCGGAACATGCCTGCAGCCGGAGGTCTCGTGGGTGCCAATTATGTGTGGCATGCAAAGCCCAATGGGCTTACCTGCTTGATCACTGCTGGTAAGACGGTGATGGAAAATATATTACGCTCCAAGGGCACAGAGTACAAGTTGGAGGAAATGTATGCCATCTATTCATCTCCTACGGGCCGTGTTTATTACTGTAAGCCAGGCCTCATCACAGGACCTAATGATATTATGACAGCCAAAGGCCTAATCTTCGGCCACGGCGCAGTTACATCAGGAACCACAAGCGGTTTTCTTTGGGCAAAAGAGCTTGTGGGATTCGAAGTTCAAAAGATGGTCTTTGGCTATGAAGGCGGTGGGGCTGCTCGGCTTGCTTTCCTTGCCGGGGAAATCAACATAAGTGGTGAAACTACGCTTGGATACTATAGCTCCATAAAATCTCACGTAGAAAAGGGTGAGGTAAAACCGGTCTTTCAGGGTGGGTTGCTGGATTCCAAAGGAAATCTTCCGAGAGAGAAAGCGGCTCCGGATATTCCCACACCTGCGGAGCTCTACCAAAAGATTCATGGCCGTTCGCCGAGCGGCCTTGTTTGGGAAGCCTATAAGCTGGTTGCGGGGACCAGTACCTATAACAAGACAGTTCTCCTTCCCCCGAACACACCAAAAGAATACATAAATATTTTTAGAAAGGCAGCGATAGAAATGGTAAAAGATCCAAAGTTCCTTGAAGAGTCTGAAAGGATGAACCCGGGCTCGCCTCATATTGTCGGTGAAGAGCTTGCAAGCGGATATCCGAAAGGAGTTTCAGGGCCTCCCGAGGTGATCCAGTTTATGAGGAAAGTACTCATTCAGAAATACGGCGTCGTCTTCGACTAAAGGGGCAGGCCATATCTTTAGTTAGATAAAGTGGAAAAGAGTCTCACTTTTTTGAAAGGAATTTCGTTTACATGTTGAGTTATGTTATATGATACTTCAAACCGTTATGCAGAAAGGAGATCAAACAATGGCAAGATTGAAATTGACATTGGCATGTGGTCGCAATGATCGGACCTTTCCTTTGTTGCAAGGTCACGTCATGCCGGAAGGGATAGACCTTAACTGTCTCACGATGGAGCCAGAAGAGATCTTTTGGCGCATGGAAATCCATAATGAATTTGACGCTTCAGAGTTTCCCCTGGCGAATTATTCCATCCTTGTCAGCCGGGGGGAGAGACGGTTTATTGCCATTCCCGCCTTTCCATCTCGTTTCTTCCGTCACTCAACCATTTTCATCAATGTCAAATCCGGGATCAAAAAGCCCGAAGACCTGCGTGGGAAGCGGATCGGGACACCTGACTACACAATGTCTGCAGGTATCTGGATCCGTGGTTTTTTGCAACACGACTATGGGGTTCGATTTGACGATGTGACATGGTTCGTCGGAGGCATAAATCAACCGGGCCGGAAACAGCGGCTGAATGCAAAACCAACCGAGGGCCTATCGATTATAGACATAGGCAATAAAACCTTGAGTGAGATGCTGGATAAAGGTGAGATCGATGTGGTCGTGGGCGCAAGAGAGCCGGATTGTTTCCGCAGGGGATCTCCGAATGTCACCAGGTTATGGCCAAATTGTCGCGCGATCGAAGAGGATTACTTCAGCCGAACCGGTATATTCCCCATTATGCATCTCGTTGTAATCCGTCGAGAGATCTATGAACAACATCGCTGGGTGGCTCAAAGTCTCTACAAGGCTTTCCTGCAGAGCAAAAATATGAGTGCAGAGGAGATGTCAAACCAGTCAACCTTGAGATATATGCTTCCTTGGATCAATGCCGAGGTTGAAAACACAACCAATTTGATGGGAAAAGATTTCTGGCCCTATGGACTTGAGGCGAACCGAAAAGCGTTAGGTGCCTTCATCACCTACCTCGAAGAACAAGCATTATTGGAGTCTCCCTTGAAAGTAGAGGAACTTTTCGCTAAAGAGACCTTGGAAACCTTTCGCATCTAAGTTTACCATTGACCATGAAACGTCTTAACTTGACCTTAACGTTGCGTTGAAAAGGGAGGCAGGTGTACTTCCAATCCTTTACAATCTCGGATTTTTTCTATGTTTTATGGGTAATATAAGATGTCACCTGAGGTGAACTTTGTGATATGCTTGAAAACGGGGTAGCAATACGTTTAAAGGTGCCGCTGTAAAGGTTTGGGAAGCTTCAGCTTCCCGTGTCCGTCCAGCACACCCACCTCCCTTTTCATATAATTTTTATCAACTGTAGGGTTGATTCAAAGTATTTTCTCATTTACATCAGTTTCAATAGGAGGATAGATATGGCGGAGAACAAATTAGTATCGGAAGGAGTGGCTGAAAGAATTAAATATCTTAAGGAAAGGAAAGAACTTTTCAAACAAGGAGGCGGCCAAAGAGAAATTCAAAAACAACATGAAAGGGGCAAGCTGACGGCACGAGAGAGGCTAGACCTCTTGTTCGACAAAGGCACTTTCACGGAGTATGATCTCCTGGCAATCCAGATGGTCAAGGATTTTGGCTTTGACGAGGTGGAGATCCCAGGCGATGCCTGTATTTCGGGACATGGACTGGTGAATGGACGTAAAATTTGGTGCTATGCGCAGGATTTTACCTCCTCTGGCGGATCTTGGGGTGGGATAAATGTGAGAAAATTTCTCAGGACCTATAAGAGAGCCTTGGAGATGAGGCTCCCCATCGTGTTGATGATGGATTCTGGAGGAAGGAGACCCCATGAACAGCATAGTGATGAGAATATCGGTGAACAGTTCTTCGCTTATGTAAACGCCTCTGGAGTTATTCCCCAGATTGGGCTGATTATGGGACCAGTGGCCGGTGGGCCTTGCTACGGCCCGGCCTTGACAGATTTCATCTTCATGGTCAAGAAAACCAGCTACATGTTCATTGGGGGGCCCCCTGTCGTGAAGGCAATGACAGGGGAGGAGGTTACCACCGAGGAACTTGGAGGAGCGGAGATGCATGCCTCGGTTAGTGGGGTAGCCGATCTTGCGGTTGAGAATGATGAAGAGTGTATAAAGAGGTGCAAAGAACTGCTCAGCTTTCTTCCGGATAGCAATTTACAGAACCCGCCCATCGTTGAAACCGGTGATGATCCGAATCGGGTAGACGAAGGTTTGAATTCGATTCTTCCTGAAAGCCCCAAGCAGCCCTATGATATGCGTCAGATCATCAACCGAATAGTGGATAATAGTTACTTTTTTGAAATTAAGCCAAACTTTGCAAAGAACGTGATCGTCGGCTTTGCCCGCTTAAACGGCCACACCATCGGCATCAATGCCAGCCAGCCGCTGTTTATGGGTGGCATCTTAGATGTGGATGCTTCTGACAAGTCATCGAGGTTCGTCAGGTTTTGCGATGCGATGAACATCCCCATCCTCAATTTGATAGATTCCCCGGCATTCATTACCAGCACCAAAACAGAGAGGCAGGGACTAATAAGACACGGGGCAAAAATGTTATTCTCTCAATGTGAAACCACCGTGCCCAAGGTGAGTCTGGTCGTACGAAAAGGTCTTGCAGGTTCGTATATTGCCATGGGATCCAGGGGCGTAGGGGCAGACATATTATTTTCCTGGCCCTCAGGTCAGTTTGGCACCTACGGGGTGGATGCCGCCTTTAGTGTCCTCCTCCGCACCTCTATTCTCAAAAATCGCCTAGCCAAAGCAGAGAATCCAAAGGCGCTGGAACAGGAGTGGAGGAAGAGATTTTATGATGAGTACATCGATGTCTTTGCGGTGGCACCCTTTCGTCACGTGGATGACATCATCGAGCCTAAAGAGACTAGACCAGCCATCATCAAGGCATTTGAGATCCTATCGACCAAAAAGAAAGAGCGACCCTGGAGGAAACACGGGAATATACCGCTGTGAAAAAGAGCGGTCATAATTGAACCTGCACAGGAGCTTTATTATAAGCATTTTACCGGTCTACGACCAGGACACGGGAGTTTCTTATCGCCGAAGATACTTCGAGGCACACTGGCAGATCAGGCGTTTTGGAAGGAGAACAGACTGGTCTCAGAGGTACAGAATAACCATGCATAACCGCCTTGACCATCATTGCGCCAACCGGTTTCATCCGCATGTTTGACAGGGGAGAGCCGATATTGTTCCTTGAGAAGATCCATCACGGGGGCGAAGTAGCCAGAGAGACGATGAAAGAGATCGACCAAACTCCCCAAGGGAAACTCGGTCATTTCACAATGGATCATCCAGAACGCAAGCTTTTAAAAACAGCTTTTTTTAACCCCCCCATAACTGAGAAGGTGTGAAAAAATTGAATGGGATTAAAGAAAAAAAGAC